>JBAVUB010000021.1:0-11009 GCA_049696575.1 Acidobacteriaceae bacterium
GCCCAGCTGCGCATTCCGCCCGGAACGCAGAGCGGCCAGAAGCTGCGCATGCGGGATCGCGGCGTTCCCTCGGCCACGCGCGAAGGCACGCGCGGCGACCAGATCGTGACCGTCGAAGTGTCCGTGCCTCAGGTCCGCGACGAACGCTCCCGCGAAATCCTGCGCGAATTCGCCAAGCTCAATCCCGACGACCCGCGCGAAGCCATCTGGGCGAAGGTTTAGCAACCGTGAAGCGCACAAATAAGATTCCTCAGATTCCCGATATCCCTGCCGAGATCGACTTTCGCGGCGGCGAGCGCGGACGCTATGCGAAACGCTTCGGTGAAGGATTCCGCATCGTCATCCTGAAGAAAAAACCGAAGCGGAAGAAGGCCTGACCCGTGCCCGTCCTCGAAACGCCGCGCCTTCTGCTGCGCGCAATGACCCCGCACGACGCGCCCGCTCTCCACGCCGTCCTCGGCGACCCTGAAACCATGTGCTGGTACCCGCACCCCTTTTCACCAGCCGAAGTAGACGAATGGATCGCTCGCCAAATCTCTCGCTATCCTTCCGGCGCCGGGCTTCTCGGCCTTATCCTCAAATCGACCGGCAAGTTCATCGGCGACTGTGGTCCGGTCTGGCAGGAAATCGACGGCCCCGCCGAACTCGAAATCGGCTACCACGTCCATCGCCATCACCAGAACCAGGGACTGGCCACCGAAGCCGCGCGGGCGGTTCGCGACTATGCCTTTTCTACCCTCGGCTGCGATCATGTTATTTCCATCATCCGCCCCGAAAACCTGCCCTCTCGGCGTGTTGCCGAAAAGAACGGCCTCGCCGTCGACCGCACCGTCGTCTGGCGCGGCTACGATCACTGCGTCTACCGTCTCGCGAAAGCGGGTGCAGCATGAAATCCGTACCGCACCGCAATCCCGGTCCAACCCCCATCACGGACAGCAGGGAGGTCCGCGATCAGCGCCACGCCACGCAGTTGCTCAACGCCTGCATGACCTACGCGCGTCTCATCCTCGGCCGCTATGGCCAGCTCGCGCCCTTCGCATTCTCGATGGACCGCGAAGGCCAGATCGCCCGCGAGGTCCTCGACATCCCGCGTCTGCCGCGCGACCCAGCCCGTCTCTGGAAACTCCTCAGCGACCATGTCGCCGATCGCATCCGCCGCGGCCGGCTGCAGGGAGTTGCTCTCTGCGCGTACGTGACCCTCGCCGAACCTTCCGCCGAAGGCTACACCGACGCCGTCATCCTCACGATTGAGCAGGAAAGCGGTCATGCCCTCCAGGTCACCGTGCCCTCAAAAATCTACGGCGGCCAAATCCGCAATCTTCTTCCGCGCCGCGTTGCTCTGGGCAAAACGGAGGCCGAGGAGATCGACCCGCAGCTGTTCGCTTCAGGCGGCCCACGACCCGCAACAGGATTCTGATAGTCCGGGAGTCCTCCGCAGTGCATAATGTGAGTCGGATATGCCCACCAAACGCAAATCCAAAGGCGCGTACATGATCTCGGCGGTTGCCGAGATGTACGACATCCACCCGCAGACGCTTCGCCTCTACGAGCGCGAAGGCCTGCTCAAGCCATCGCGCACCGAAGGCAACACCCGCCTCTATACCGATGAGGACCTCGAGCGACTCGAGTTCATCCTGAACCTCGCCCGCGACCTGGGCGTCAACATCGCCGGAATCGCCATCATCCTGCAGATGCGCGAGCGCATGGAATCCATGAACCACCAGATGCAGGACTTCGTCGAATACGTCCGCACCGAGATGCTCACGCGGATGCAGCACGTCGCGGATCAGCCTGGAGCCGCCATGGTTCCGCTGCGGCGGCCTGTGGTCGTCCCCACCGACAAGCCGCGCCGATGACAGCTGCCGGCTGCCAGCCGCCAGCTTCCTGCAATGAAAAAGCGTGCCGTTTGCGGCACGCTTCCCCAAAACTCCAATCCCTAAACTCTGTTCTTTAATGCGGCTTTCGGTACTCGATCTCGTCGTCGCGCAGATAATATTCCGCCGAGCAGGCATCGCCGCCGCAGATCATCGACTCCAGGCCGACATATTGCGCGCGGGTGATCAGCCCGAGCACGCCGCATTTCGGGCAGGCCAGCACCGCCACAAAGGGATTGCGCGCGTCGCCCATGGCCGCCGCATTCTCCAGCACAAAGAGCGTTCCTGGTTCCATCTGCTCCGGTATCCACTCGTCCAGCATCTGAAGATCTTCCTGCATATCAACCTCCTGGTGTTGTGCTGTGTGCTCGCCCGGAACCGGTTGGGAAACCGGACCGACAGGTGTTTCGGTGATCGCGCGGTGACGTTGGCTGGGCCTCCTCCCCGTTGTTCAGGCGCAAAACTCCGCCTTCAACAGCAATTGCCTGTTGTGTTAGACCTCGCTTGTGGGGAAATCTCTTCGCGCTCGAGAAGCGCCCTTTCGGCTCGCGCCGCATGCGCCGCGCATCGTTGTGCGGCCTTGCTCGTGCTCGATCTTCGCTCGGGCATCACAGGCGGCGTCTCTACGGTCGCCTTGTTCCGGTTCGATGCAAAACCCCGGTTCCTGGCAGCCCGTCAATTGACGCCATTCTCTGTGGCATGCGGTGCCGTGTCAATCCCCACTTTTGTGTCGTGTTATCTGCCCAGGTTCATTGAGGGCATCCCCCGCAGGTCACACCGACCGGATCACCTTTGTGTCATGTTCTATTCACTACGAAATTTGGGAGTCCCATCGCTGCCCGCCGGCCGTTCCCAAGTCTCTTTAAAAAAGCGGGGAACGGCGCACGCTGTTTCAGCAGTATGCGACGATACCAGCAGTTATTGTCTGCCCTTCGCCGGCAACGCCGTTTTGTCGAGGTACGGAAAGGTATGAAGTGGAAACGGGTGGCCGCCGTTCTCGCTGTCGGTTTGGTTGCAATGCAAGGCTGGCGTCCAGCGCGTACCAATCCGGCATTTACGCGTGAGCAGACGATGGAGGCGATGATCGCAACGCCACCAGATGTGCAGGCGATCCTGCGGGGAGGCTGCGCCGATTGCCACTCGGATGAGACACACTGGCCGTGGTATTCGTATGTCGCGCCCACATCGTGGTTCGTGGTTGGGCATGTCAACAAGGGGCGGCGCTCTATCAATCTGTCGACGTGGGTGCGGCCGGGGAAGGAGCCGGTCGATTCCGAGGATCGATTAAAAGCGATGTGCAGGGAGGTGCGGGACGGCGAGATGCCGCTGACTTCCTACAAGCTGATCCACTGGCATGCGCGGCTTTCCGCCGACGATGTGCAGCGGATTTGCGCATGGGCAGAGGAGGAACAACGGCGTTTAAGCACAGGGCCGTAATTTGAAGGTCTGCAAGCCGGAGGCGAGACGAATGAAAACAGGCGTGGGGATTTCAATCCTGATGATCGCGACGCTCCCTCTTGTAGCTGCGAAGTTCAATTTCGCAGATGGAAGAACAGGTTGGTCGAACAGGAGGAAGGCGGGGCCCGCGCTTGAATTCAGGAGGACGGTGATTCCGGTGGGTCACGGACCGGGATCGATCGCCATCGCGGATGTGGATCATGACGGCAAGCTGGACATCCTTGTTGCGAACACGGTCGACGGGACTGTGGAAGTGCTGCTCGGGGATGGCAGAGGGCACTTCAGGGCGGCAGCAGGGTCGCCTTTCGCATGCGGCAAGAATCCGAATGATATTGCTGTCGGAGACTTCAACGGCGACGGCAACCTCGATCTTCTGATTGCCAATACTGAAACGCCGTACCTGACGATTTTGCTGGGCGACGGCGAGGGGGGATTTGCGCCGTCACCGCATTCTCCTTTCGACACGCATTCGTATCCACACGTGCACGGCGTTGCGGTTGGGGACTTCAACAGCGATGGGAAACTCGATGCGGTCACCGATAGCTGGGGGCACGACCAGATTCTGATGTTTCTGGGCGACGGCGCTGGAAACCTGATCTTGCCGGGACGGGCCTTCGGGACAGGAAAGCGACCGTATGAGCGCCTGCGGTCGGCGGATTTCAACAAAGACGGCAAGGCCGATGTAGTAACGACGGATCTGGATCAGAATGCTGTTTCCATCTTGCTGGGCGATGGGAAGGGCGGTTTGCGGGACGCGCCCGGCTCGCCTTTCCCAGCAGGGAAAGCGCCGTGGGCGGTGGCCATCGACGACATGAACCACGACGGCAATCTGGATTTGGTCCTCATTCCGTATGCGCCGGACGTCGCCGATCCGAAGGACGTGGGCGTGACGGTCTTGCTGGGCAACGGCAAGGGCGGATTCAGGACGATGCCGGGGTCGCCGTTTTCTCTGGCGGGATGTGAAGGTCCGAATCGCGTGGCGACGGGAGACGTTAATGGCGATGGACTGCGGGACATCGTGGTGACCTGCGGGCAGAACAACAAGCTGATGCTGTATCTCGGTTCGCGCGATGGGGGCTTCACGCTCTCCACGGAAAGCATTCAGACCGGATGGGCTGGCATTGCGGTCGCGGACCTCGAAGGTCGCGGCAGTGACGATATCGTCGTGTCGAACGGGCTTTTGGATGATCAGCCCAGGACAATTCAGGGCACGATCACGATCCTTTCGAGGAAGTGAGTTCGGGGTGAACGGCACGAGTTGAGCACCGGGTACGGGATCAGCTTTGGGATTTGGCGCGGGCGCCGCGCCAGTAGAGGATGAGGCCGAACAGGATGGAGACCAGGGTGGCCAGGACCACTTTGCATTCGAAGAGGGTTTTGCTGGAGGTATCGCCGGGCGGGATGACGGAGAAGAAAATCGCGACGAGAACGATGAGGAAGCCGAGGGAGCCGCAGATCCATGTGCCGGCGGAGCCGCCGGGAACGAGGATGGCGTGGGAGTTGGAGGCGCGGTCGGGACGGCGGGCGAGGCGGATGACGGCGGCGAACATATAGAGGAAGGGGATGAAGTAGAGGATGATCGCCACGTCGACGAGGGATTGATAGGCGCCGCGGGTGGAGTCGTTGATCTGGCTGAGGAGGAGGAAGAGGCCGGAGAGGCCGCCCTGAACAAGGATGGAAACCCAGGGAGTGCGCCAGCGGGGGTGGATTTTGCCGAAGGCGGCGGGAAGATAGCGGTCGATGCCGACGACGAAGGGGACGCGGGCGATGCCGGCGACGGTGGAGCCGACTCCGCCGGCGTTGCCGACGGTAACGAGGATGGCGGCGAGGACGCCGAGGAAGCCGATTTTGAGGGCGACGGAGCCAACGGCGATGGCATTGAAGACGCCGCTCTGCGGATCGAGGGCGGATGCGGGGACTAGCGCGAGGACGGCGAAGGTTCCGGCAATGTAGATGAAGGCGATGAGCGCGCCTGCGGCGAAGACGGCGCGGGGCAGAGTGCGGCGGGGGTTGCGGACTTCTTCGCTCATGGCGGAGACGAGCTCGAGACCGGTGAAGGCGAAGGCGATCTGGGACCAGAAATTGACGGTGTCCCAGTTGAGGGTGGGGAGCATGTTGCGCGCGGTGAAGTGGGTGACGGATCCGTGATGGAGGGCGACGATGGCGGCAACGATGACGAGGATGAGAAGCGGGATGTAGGTGCCGACGCCGCCTGCGTTCTGGAGCCATTTGCCGATGTTGAGACCGATGATGTTGAGTCCGACGGCGATGAGGAGAAGGCCGAGCGAGACTTCGAGGAGAAAGGGACGGTTTTGCGCGAGGGCTGCGCCGTGAGCGCCAAAGATATAGGCAGACATCGAGGCGGAGGCGAGGAGCAGTCCGGGAAAATAGAAGACGGTGTAGATCCAGTAGGTCCAGCCGGCGACGAAGCCGTGGAAGGGGCCGAAGGCTTCCTTGGCCCAGACGTAGAGGCCGCCTTCCTGGGGGAAGCGGGAGGAGAGCTCGTTGATGACGAGGGCGCCGGGGACGAAGAAGAAGACAGCGGCGAGGACCCAGAGGCTGATGGAGGAAGTGCCGTTGTGGCCGGCGGCGGCGATCCAGCGAGGGCCGAGGACGGTGGCGATGTTGAAGAGGAGGACGTCCCAGAAACCCATGGTTTTGCGGAGCTGGGATTTGGGGTCCATAGAGGGTACAGAGCGCAGGGTACAGGGTACAGGGTACAGGGTACAGGCAGCGTTCGGCGTTCAGCGTTCAGCGTTCAGTGTTCAGTGTTCAGTGTTCAGTGTTCAGTGTTCAGCGAATTGGACCTGTGCTTGAGTGGCTTGGTGGGGGAGCGCAGGATTGCACTATGGGAGGGCTTGGCTGAGCGAGTGTTTTCCCGAAATGGATCGGGGATGGGTACTTTCGGGTGAAGGTGAGGGAAGTTTGCATTGCCAGTCGAGCTGGCGGAGCCGAAGCTTCTTGCTGTGGGGTGAACCTTGCGGGGGGAAGGTTTTTGGTGCGTCAGCCACGTTCACCGGGGCCACGCGCTCGGTTCAGCCACTCAGGCGCCCGCCTCAGCCCCAAGGTGCCCGCCTCAAGCCCCCACGCGCTCGTTTCAGCCTTGTTTGGTGGCCTGGAAGCCTGCCATGATCTGGGTCATGAGGTCGTTGACTGTGCCGGGCTGGTTGGGAAGCAGGATGGTGCTGGACTTGCCCAGGGTGCCGATGTCGCGGAGGGTGTCGAAGTACTGGGTGAGGAGGACCATGGCCATAACGTCGCGGGCCGTGGATCCTTCGACAGCGGACTTGAACTGCTCGACGGAGGCCTGGAGGCCCTGGATGATGGCGGCGCGCTGCTTGGCGACGCCTTCGCCCTGCAGGGCTTTGGACTGGGCTTCGGCTTCGGCCTGCTTGACCTTGAGGATTTTTTCGGCCTCGCCGCGCGCCTGGGCGGCGGTCTGTTCGCGCTGGGCGGCGTTGATGTCGTTCATGGCGGCTTTAACTTTGGCGTCGGGGACGATGTCAGTGACCAGCGCCTTGAGGATGTTGTAGCCGAACTCGCTCATGACGACGTCAAGCTCTTTTTTGACGGCGGCGGAGATTTGCGCCTGCTGCTCGAAGGCCTCGTCGAGGGTGAGGGTGGGGACGTGGCCGAGGATGGAGTTGAAGACGTAGCTCTCGATCTGCTTTTGCGGAGAGCTGAGCTTGTAGTAGGCCTCGAAGACTTTCTCGGGGAGGACCTGGTACTGGACGGAGACCGGGATGGTGACGAAGACGTTGTCTTTGGATTTGGTTTCGACGTTGACGTCGGCCTGGCGAATCTGGAGGTCCATGAAGCGGACGGTTTCGCACCAGGGCACGAGGACGTGAAGGCCGGGCTGGGCGACGCGGTTGAATTTGCCGAAGCGCTCGACGACGCCCGCGGTGTAGGTGCGGACGGTGTACATGGTCTTGACGATGGTGATGAGGACAAAGATGCCGAGGACGACGAGGGCGACCAGAAGGAACATTGCCGGTTCCATGGGAGTGCCTTTCCTGCCGAATACGGGATGATTTTGAAAGTCGGACTCAATATACGCGGGGAAAGTTGCGGGGCAAGGAAACTTTGGTGATGCGGCTGGTGGCTGGTAGCGGGTGGCGGGTTGGCAGTAACTGGTGGCTGGTACCGGAAAGTCAGCGGCTCGCGGTCAAGTGTCCTGGTTCATCGGAGAGGACGAGGCGCTGGCCGGTTTTTTGGCCTCCGCCGTCGCGCGCGAGGATGCAGGACTGGAGCTTGCCGTCTTCGTAGAAATCGACGCGATGGCCTCCATCGATCGAGTCAGAGGGGAGGATCGACGGGCTGGCTTCGCAGGGCACGCCCTGGATGGTCTGATCGCCGGCAAGAACGATGGAGCGAAGCTTGCCGCTGAGATAAAAGGTGGTGGCGTCGTCCTGGGAAGAGCCGCGTCTCAGAGCGCCACCCCTGACGCGATATCCCGCGAAGGGACCATCGTGCGGGAGGGTGAGATGGCGGGCTGCGCCACTGGGCCAAAGTTCGACGACGACGCCGCGTGGAACCTGGAAATCGCCGAGGGTGGCGGGCTGGGAGAGGGTGCACTGGTTGAGGGATCCGTCGGGATAAAACCAGGCGTCGCCTTTGGCGCAGGGAATTCCCTGGACGGTGGTGTTGTGGGCGAGCTTATTGCGGATGGCGTTCGGTTCGGAGGCGGCGCATACGCTGACCAAGACTACGAAGGCAAGGCAGACCACAGGATGTGCGTTTTTCATGGGCCTTCCTGAACATCACTGGCAGATTGTGGAGGACTCTGAACATCAGGATTCCTTCGGTCTTCGCGCGAGTCACACGGCCGAATGGTTTCCACAGGACCGGGGGGAGCCAGGCGAAGAAGGATGGGGATCGGTCAGGGAATATAGTGAGCGCGAAGAAAAAGGCGCGCAAGGTTACGGAGGTGTTACGTCTTCAGAAGGGCTCTCTGCAGTAATCGGCGGGGAGCAGGGATCCGGATCTGGAATTCGCGGATGCGGAACTCCGCGCAAAAGGAAGACCCGCCGCGTCCTCTGCCAGGACCGCGGCGGGAATGATTGCAAGTACGACAGATGAACTACACATGCGGCAGAATGTCAGGGATCAGGGATCAATGATCAGTGATCGAAGCTTTAATCGGATTTCCGCCGCGTTTCGGTAGATAAGTCCGTAATGAGAACGCGGCGGAGGCCCGTATACTACCTCACCGAAAGACTGCATCCCGACGAGCCCGCCTTGGCTCGCCGGGGTTCACACTTATTTCGAATTGCCGGTACGCAGATCAGGGTTGAAGATTTTTTGTTCTTCGATGGCGGCCTGAGCTGCAGCTAAACGGGCGGTGAGCAAACGGTAGGGTGAGCAGGAAACGTAGTCGAGACCTGCGCGATGGCAGAACTTGACGGACTCGGGCTCGCCGCCGTGCTCGCCGCAGATGCCGACTTCGAGGTCGCGGCGTGCGGAGCGGCCTTTGTTGGTGGCCATCTTAATGAGCGTGCCGACACCTTCCTGATCGAGAACCGCGAAGGGATCCTGCTTGAAGATGCCCTGCTGGAGGTAGGCCGGCAGGAACTTGTTGCAGTCGTCGCGGGAGATGCCGAAGGTGGTCTGGGTGAGGTCGTTGGTTCCGAAGCTGAAAAACTCGGCATCGGCAGCGATTTTATCGGCGACGATGCAGGCGCGGGGCAGCTCGATCATGGTGCCGACTTTGTACTCGACCGAGAGGCCCTTCTTGATGAAGACATCGTGCGCGACCGCGTGGATAATGGCGGCCTGCGCCTTGAATTCTTCGGGGCCGCTGGTGAGCGGGATCATGATTTCGAGGTGCGGGTCGCTGCCGCTCTTTTTGACCGCGATGGCGGCCTCGAAGATGGCGTGGGCCTGCATTTCCGTGATCTCAGGATAGGTGATGCCGAGGCGGCAGCCGCGGAGGGCAAGCATGGGATTGAGCTCGTGCAGTTCTTCGACGCGCTCGAGGATTCTGTGGAGCTCTTTCAGTTTGGGGGAGTGCGGCTTGGTGGATTCGAGCTTCGCAATTTGCACGAGGAGATCTTCGCGCTTGGGCAGGAACTCGTGCAGCGGGGGATCGAGCAGGCGGATGACGACCGGGTAGGAGCCCATGACTTTGAGCAGGCCCTGGAAGTCAGCGCGCTGCATGGGCAGGAGGTGATGGAGAGCGGCGCGGCGCTCTTCTTCGGTCTTGGCGAGGATCATAGCCTGCATGTGGGGCAGGCGATCTTCGGCGAAGAACATGTGCTCGGTGCGGCAGAGGCCGATGCCCTCGGCGCCGAAGGCCTGCGCCTGTTTGGCGTCGCGCGGGATGTCAGCGTTGGCGAGGACCCGCAGCTTGCGGCGCTCGTCGACCCAGGCCATGAACTGGATAAGGTCCGGGTTGTCGGGGTTGACGGGCAGGGTGTTCAGCTTGCCGTTGATGATGCGTCCAGTGGTTCCGTCGAGGGAGAGCCAGTCACCCTCATGGAAGATTTTGCCTTTGACGCGCATTTCCTTTTTCTTGTCGTCGATGGTGACGTCGCCGGCGCCGGCCACGCAGCACTTGCCCATGCCGCGGGTGACGAGAGCGGCGTGGGAGGTCATGCCGCCGCGGGAAGTGAGGATGCCGGAGGCCACGTTCATGCCGGCGATGTCTTCGGGTGAGGTTTCAGCGCGGACGAGGATGATGGATTTGAACGTGCCCTTCTCGTGAACCTTGACAGCCTCCGCAGCGGTGAAGACGATCTGGCCGACGGCAGCGCCGGGTGAGGCGGGCAGGCCGCGGGCGAGGACTTCAACGGTTCCCTTTTCGTCGAGACGGGGGACGAGGAAGTCGAAGATTTGGTTGGGCTCGACGCGGAGGACGGCTTCGTCGATGCTGATGAGATTTTCGCGGACCATGTCAATGGCGATGCGGACGGCGGCAAGGCCGGTGCGCTTCGCATTGCGGGTCTGCAACATATAGAGGCGGCCGTCCTGGATGGTGAACTCGAAGTCCTGCATGTCGCGGTAGTGCTTTTCGAGGCGCGAAGTGAGGTCGCGGAGCTGACCATAGACGTGGGGCATCTGCTTCTGCAGTTCGCTGATGGGAACGGGGGTGCGAATGCCGGCGACGACGTCTTCTCCCTGAGCGTTCATGAGGAACTCGCCGTAGAATTCCTTTTCGCCGTTGGCGGGATTGCGGGTAAAGCCGACGCCGGTGCCGCTGGTCTCGTTGAGATTGCCGTAGACCATGGCCTGGACGTTGACGGCGGTTCCGAGCCAGTCGTCGATGTGGTTGAGGCGGCGGTAGGTCTTGGCGCGCTCATTATTCCAGGACCTGAACACGGCGTCGCGAGCCATGGTGAGCTGGCGGTCGGGATCCTGCGGGAACTCTGCGCCGGTGTGGTGCAGGACAAGCTTCTTGTAGGCGACGATGACTTCTTTGAGGGCGGCGTGGGTGAGCTCGGTATCCTGCCTGGCACCGTGCTTCTTCTTGGCTTCGTCGAAAATGTGCTCAAACTCATTCTTGGGGATGTCGAGGACGACGTCGCCGAACATTTGTATCAGCCGCCGATACGAATCGTAGGCGAAGCGGGGATTGCTGGACTTTTTGGCGAGGGCTTCGACGGAGATGTCGTTGAGGCCGAGATTGAGGATGGTATCCATCATGCCGGGCATGGAGAACTTGGCGCCGGAGCGGAC
>JBAVUB010000022.1:0-7489 GCA_049696575.1 Acidobacteriaceae bacterium
TTGCTGGCGCGGCACAACGTGCGAGCGACTTTTTTTCTGATAGGAAGATATGTGCGGCAACGGCCGGGCCTGGTACGGGAAATTCGCGACGCGGGGCACTTGATTGGCAACCACACTGTGACCCATCCCTGGCTGGCGGTGCAGAGCTTCCGGCGTGTTCGCGAAGAACTCGCTGGCTGCAACGCTGCCCTTGAAGACGCGACAGGGGCGCCGGTCCGCTTTTTTCGCCCCCCCCATGGGTCGCGGCGTCCTGACGTACTGCGAGCAGCGTGCGACCTTGGACTCACGCCGGTGATGTGGAATGCGATGGGCTACGACTGGCGGACGAACACGACGGCCGCAAAAATTACCGCGCACCTCGAACGTGGAATCGCGCGCAACCAACGCCGCGAACGCGGATCGAATCTGCTGCTGCACGACGGCGGCCACCTGATCATGGGTGCGGACCGCTCCCAGTCGGTCGAAGCCACGAGCCTGATCCTCGAGCGCTACCCGCCAACGAAGATTCGCTACGTCACGGTGGACGCCTGGGTCTGATCCGCTTCGTCCCAGCCAGGGTGCCGTTCATCCCGAAACTCGCGGGAACACAGGCGCCTGCGATACCGTATCGTTAGTCTGGAACCCTGAACCAGGAGTATCTGCGCCCCGATGCTGGAAGACATTCGCTACGCCCTGCGGCAATTTCTCAAGACGCCCGGCTTTACCATCACCGCGATCCTCACGCTGGCGCTGGGGATTGGCGCGACCACGGCCATCTTCACGCTGATCCACGCCGTGCTGCTCAAGTCGCTGCCGGTCGCGCGTCCCAGCGAGCTGATCCGCATCGGCGACAACGAGAACTGCTGCATCAACGGTGGCATGCAGGACGACTGGTCGCTCTTCTCGACGGAGCAGTACCGGGAATTCCGCGACCATACGCCGGGCTTCGCAAGCCTCGCCGCGTTTCAGGCAGGCCGATTTGAGATCGGCGTCCGCCGCCAGGGCAGCGACCATCCCTCCGAACCGTTTGGCGGGGAGTTTGTTTCCGGCAATGCATTCGACACCTTCGGCATCCGCGCCTGGATGGGACGCCTGCTGCGAGCTTCGGATGACGTAAAGGGCGCGCCGCCTGTGGCTGTTATCAGTTACCGCACGTGGCAGCAGAAATTCGGCAGCGATCCGACCGTCGTCGGCGCCTCGTTTCTCATCAACGGGCAGGCGTTCACCGTGGTGGGCATCGCCCCGCCGGGATTCTTCGGCGAACGCCTCACCAGCGACCCCGCGTCGTTTTGGATTCCGCTCGACGATTCGCCCGTGATTGAATCGGGAAGCTTCAATGTGCTGGACAGCCCTGAACTGGACTGGCTTAACCTCATCGGGCGTCTGCAGCCGGGTGCGAACACGAAGCAGATGGAGGCTCAGCTGCAGGTAGAGCTGCGCCAGTTCCTGATGAGCCCGATGAGCAAGCTGGAGAAGCGCGATGCCAGCCTGATTCCGAAGCAGACGCTGCACCTGTCCCCAGGGGGCGGGGGCGTCCAGCAAATGCAGGATGACGTGAAAGACAGTCTGCATCTGCTGATGTGGATATCAGCGTTTGTGCTGCTGATTGCCTGCGCCAATCTCGCCAACCTTATGCTGGTCCGGGCTACGGCACGCAAGGCGCAGACCTCGGTCCGCTCCGCTCTGGGAGCGCCGCGCAGCCGGCTGGTCCGCCAGGCGCTGACGGAAAGCGTCGTTCTTGCTGTGTTCGGCGGCCTCGCCGGCCTGGTCTTTGCGTATGCGGGAGCACGTCTGCTGGTCCATCTGGTCGGCGGGAAGAGCTATTTGCCCATCAGCGCCGCGCCTTCGCTGCCGGTGCTTGCGTTTGCTTTCGGGATTTCGCTCGTCACCGGCATACTGTTCGGCACGGCGCCCGCATGGATGACCGCGCATGCCGATCCTATCGACGCGCTACGCGGCGCCAATCGCTCCACCAAACACAGCGGCCTGTGGACGCAGAAAATCCTCGTCGTGCTGCAGGCTGCCGTCTCTCTGGCGCTGCTGTGCGCGGCCGGTTTGCTCATCCGCAGCCTGACGAACCTGCAGCATCAGCATTTCGGCTTCGACACGCGCAACCGATACGTGCTGCACGTGGATCCGCAGATGGCTGGCTACAAGGCAGAACAGGCCGACGCTTTCTTCCGCCAGCTCCACGACACGCTGGCTGCGATTCCGGGCGTGAAGGCGGTGACGTGGGCGCTCTACAGTCCAATGGAAGGCAATAACTGGGGCAACGGAGTGTACATCGAAGGCCAGGCGCCGCCGCCCCCGGGGAGCAACTTCAACAGCTCCTCCTGGGACCGCGTGAGCGCCGGGTATTTCGAAAACATCGGGACCAAAATCATCGCGGGGCGCGGCATCACCGAGCAGGACACGACCAGCACGCGGAACGTCGCAGTCGTCAATGAGACATTTGCGCGTCATTTCTTCAAGGATGGCGACGCCCTGGGCCACCACTTTGGCGATCTGGATCAGAAATACGCGGCCAACTTCGAGATTGTCGGCATCACCGAGGACACGCAGTACTGGGAACCGACGCACAAGATCCGGCCCATGTTTTTCCTCGCGGCTCCGCAATGGGCGAAATACGACGACAAGGAAGAAGTGATGTTCGAAAACGTCTCGCATCTCGAGATGGGTTCCATCGAGATCCAGACGGCGGGATATGTGCCGGAGTTGGAAGCGCAGGTGCGCCGCGCGCTGAACCAGATCAATCCCAGCCTGACCGTAATTCAGTTCCAGAGCTTCGCTGAGCAGGTGAAGGATCAGTTCGGCGGGCAGGAGATCCTGGTGCAGTTGACGTCCGTCTTCGGGCTTCTGGCGCTCACGCTGGCCGCAATCGGACTCTACGGCGTGACCGCCTATTCGGTAGCGCAGCGCACCAGCGAGATTGGCATCCGCATGGCCCTGGGCGCCGATCGCAGCGGCATTCTGCAAATGGTGCTGCGCAGCGCCTTTCTGCAGGCGGCCATCGGGCTTGCCATTGGTATGCCCGCAGCCATTCTCGGCGGACACTACATGGCCAGCCTGCTGTATAACGTGCGCACCTGGGATCCCGTAGTGCTGGTCACGACCACAGTGATCCTGGCGGTTGCCGCGCTGCTCGCGGCCGTCATCCCCGCCCAGCGCGCGGCCAGCGTCGAGCCGATGACGGCGTTACGCATCGAATAGAAGCGTGCCGATCGCGGCGCGCTACGGCGCCTTCGCAGCCTGCTGGGCCTGCATAAATTGATCGACGTTGCTCGCATCCACCAGCGCTGAGCCGGTATCGATAAACGCAGGAATCGGCGCGAAGGGATCTACGGCGTAATCCTTCGTCAGCGATGCCAGCGGATAGTGATGCAGGTCGTCGAGCATCTTTACGCCCACGTAGGCCATGGTGAACGGCTTCTGCGCAATCGTCGCGGCGATCACCCCCGCCTTCACCAGGTCCAGCGTATCTTTATCGACGTCCATCGCGATCACCACGCGGTCCGTCGTGTTGCCACGGCGCAAAACCTCGCCGACCTCCTTGCCGGACGACGCTTCGAGGCAGACAAACGCATCCACGCGATCCTTGCCGGTCTTCGGCACATACGCTTCGGTCTTATCGAACGCGATCGTGCTCTGGCCTTGAATATCGACCACCTCCGCAATGTGAATGCCAGGCGAGTCCGCCAGCGCATCCCTATATCCGTTGAGCCGCTCGTCCAGGTTCGGCTGCCCAGGCATGGTGTAGAAAACCACATTGCCCTTGCCGTTCAGCTTCTGCACCAGCGCATGGCCGCCGAGGCGTCCCGCCTGGCGATTGTTGGTGCCGATGAAGTAGAGGCGCCGGCTGTTGGGAGCGTCGGAGTCGATGGTGATGACGGGAATGCCCGCGTCGATGGCCGCGTCGATCTCCGGCTGCATCAGCTTCGAATCGACGACCGAAACCAGAATGCCGGCGGGCTTGAGAGCAGCGACCGCCCGGAATTCATCGACCTCGCCCTGCGGGTCGAAGTCCCTCGGGCCGCGCATATCCGCGTGCACGTCCCACTCTTTGGCGATCTTGTCCAGTCCCGCCGACGCCGATTGCCAGTACGAGAGTTTGGTGTTGGTCGCAACGAGGTAGTAGTGCTCCGCGCTGCTGTGCCGCGCGCATCCCATCAGGGCTGCCGCACAGACCGACGCCGCGAGCAGAAGAAACAACCGGGTGGCCAGCTTCATACCGCACCTCCTGCGCCTCGTGCGAGATCCGGCGTCGCGGGGCCGGGGCCTCAGGTGCCTGCTCCTCCGGATACGCGGGGCGGCCTGAATTCTACTCCCCTGGCGCGCACAATTACCGCCCGATCGGGAAGACGCGGCGCGGCTGCGGAATCGCCGACACGGACCGGCGCTGGCCACAACCGCCGGTCACGCTCCCTGATCGAAAACCTTCGGCACCTCGATGCCCAGGGCCGTCGCCAAATCGTGCTGATGGTCCTGCTCCTGGCTGATGATCTGCCGGAGCAGTTCGGCCAGAGCATAGTGGCCGATGGCTTCTGCCTGCTTCACCCGCTGCCGGTAATTGCGGATTGTCTCCGTCTCGTTATCGAGATCGAAGCGGATCATCTCTTCGGCCTTCTTCGAGAGCTTCACGGTTTTGGGCGTGCCCGTCGGCATGCCCCCGAGGTAGTCGATCTGGTCGGCGATGGTCATGGCATGTTCCAGTTCCTGGCCGGCATGTTTCTGCAGTTCACGGGCGATGTGCATCCACTGCGCGCCCGACAGCACGTTGCTGTAGACGGTGTAAGCGATGATGGCCTGGTATTCGCGGGCGAGATCTTCGTTGAGCGCGTCAATCAGTTCCTTCACAGCCTGGTCGTGGGGCTTGGCGGCATTCTTGTCGGGCATGCGTTCTCCTTGTGTTATGCGTGAGCAGACGCGGGTTCAGATGAGAGCATTGGGGACTGTGTTGTTCCGGGGCCTGGAAAAGGCGAGATGCCTCGAAGGAAATGCTACTGGGAGGAAGGCCTTTGCCGCAAACGCCGCCCCGATGGAAGAGTCCTTATCCGCAGAAGCTACCGGCTTTAGCGGCCATTTCATTCTGAGCGTGACGCAGGTCCCCCTCCTGTGGGATACTCAGCCCGGATTTCCCGGACCTGCGATCCCCAGGAAGCAGTCATTGCACCAGCCCGCTTTCCTGGCCAGCGATGAAAACGGAGAAACGTGGACGGTAAGACACATCGCATTCTGATCGCGAGCCTCGTGCTGCTGACGGCGGCTGGTGGAAGCATTGCCGCCAGCGCCCAGGAGGGTGTGGGAGGTTTGCCTCTGGTACCCACTTCGGCTCTGCAGGATCCGTTCCAGCTGGGCCGCTCGGAAGGCGATTTGTTCCACACACTCGAATCCGCGAATCACGGCGACGCCAGCGCCAGGTACGAGCTCGGCATCATGTACAAATCCGGAACCTGGCAGGCGCGGGTGGATCGTGAGCGGGCGCTGCAGTGGTTTGAAGAGGCCGCGCTGG
Organism: Acidobacteriaceae bacterium; assembly: GCA_049696575.1. Classification (GTDB taxonomy): domain Bacteria; phylum Acidobacteriota; class Terriglobia; order Terriglobales; family Acidobacteriaceae; genus Palsa-343. Next base: position 5,489 of record JBAVUB010000022.1, read on the forward strand.
CGGGCGTGCCCGACGCCATGGCCCAGGTGGGCTCGCTCTATGCGCAGGGACTCGGCGGTCCCGCTGATAACGCGCAGGCCCTCTTCTGGTACAGAAAGGCGCACGCCGCGAAAAGCGCAGGCGGCACGATTGCTCTGGCTGAGATGACTTGCCAGGGAATCGGGATACCCAGAGACGTTCCGGGATGCGGCGCGTTGCTGAACGAGGCGGTGCACAATCTGCAACCCGACGATGCACGCTATGAGTTGCTGCACGAACTGGCTGTGCGGGAGATCGCCATCGGCAAGCTCTATGAGGCTGGCGATGGTGTCCCGCGCGACACGGACGCCGCCGATTCCTGGTATATGCGCGCCGCCATTTTGGGCGACGCGGATGGCGTTTTGGCCCAGGCGGCGCTCGCCATGAGCCTGGACCCCGTGCATCAGGGACCCGAGCAGGCTTTCACGCTCCTGAAGGATCTGGCTGCGAAGCGCGACGCGTTCGGGCCGGACAAGCAGCCGTTGACGTACGAGCAGCACGCCGCGCTGGTCCAGGCGCTGCAGGCGGTGGCCGCGGTTTACGAGAAACAAAGCGGCATAGAGGCGTCCAAAGCCATTCCGGTGGAATCCGTGCTGGCGACGATGGGGACGCCTGATGGCGCTGTCGCGTTGGCCAAACGCTATGCGCAGGGCACAGGGCTGCCGCGCAGCGCAGCCAATGCAGAAGAGCTGATCAAGGCCATCGGGGATCCCGCCGAAACGGAGTTGGATGACCCCTCAACCTATTGGGCCGTGAAGGGAATGCTGGCGGAGGACTATCTCAACGGCCTGGGGGCGGCGAAAAACGTCACGAAGGCGCTCAAGCTTTACTCGGAAGCGTCAGATGCCGGAGACGTCAGCAGTTCGATCGCGCTCGGTTTGCTGTACGCCGAGGGAACGCTCGTGCACTTCGATGCGGACAAGGCCGCATCGTACCTGGAGAGCATCGGCGGCAGCCGTGAAGCCGGTCCGCCCCGGCCCAGCGCGTCCGTCGTTGTTCCTCGAGTGCCAACCATGTTCAGGCCGTCGCCAGATGAGATTGCCGCGCTGTCCCTCGTTGACAAGCGTCGATTCGGCAGGGCGGCCCGGTTGCTGGGCGAACATTACCAGGCCGGAGGTCCGAAGGACCTCTTCCGCGCGCGCATCTGGTATGGCCACGCGGCGGATGCCGGAGATGAGATCGCGAAAGCCCGCCTGGCGCAGCTACCCATAGTTCAACCAAAACTTGAAGTAGGGGAAGCCGAAGGCAGGGTAGCCTCGGCTGGCTTCGGAGTCGGCGTGGCAAGCGCTGCGTCCGCCGGTGCCGCCGCCTCTGCTGCGTCCGCGGCGCCGCGACAGGTCGTCGAAGAGCGCTATCCCAACATCGAAGCTCCGGATACCGTGCATCCCTCACAGGAGTTTGCCGTGCAGGTGTCGCTCACCGGGGAGCAGCTCTCTCCCGAGACCCGCATTATGAGCGGGCAGCAGGAGAACGGCAAGCTCGTAATTCCGATGCCTCCCGGGATGACCTCCATCGATCTGGAAGTGAATCTGACCGCGCCGGGCATGGAATTCATCGGCGGATCGAACATCGGCCAAATCGAGCTGACCGCGGGTCATGATTCCACCGTGGCGCAGTTTCATCTGCGCGCCGGCACGGCCATCCCCACCGATAAGCCGGCAAAGATGATGGCGACCTTCTGGTATAACCATGGCTTTTTGGCGCGCGTGGAGCGAGACATCCGCGTGGTCCCGGATGTCTTTGGAGGCGCTCCCACTGCGGTTCCGGAGGCGACCGCGGTTGCCACCGGCGAACAGCACCCCGTCCACAGGGCCTTGAGGCCGGCCGAGAAGAGCGCGGGCTTCACGCTCGAGCCCCAGATGGCGGCGCCCGATTTGACCATCATCGAAAGCCACAGCGACGACACGCTGCACCTCACCTTTGTGACGCGCTACGCCTCGCCGGTGGAAGCGACGCTGCCGAAAGCCGCAGAAATGCGCGCCT
>JBAVUB010000023.1:0-6015 GCA_049696575.1 Acidobacteriaceae bacterium
CGCGCGAGGAGACCAAGGCGGCGTATGAGCGCAGCGACGTGTGCGTGGTTCCGGCGGCAGGCGTGGCGGCGGAGGCGATGGTGGCGCTGGCGGTGGCGAAGCTGGCGCTGGAAAAATTTGGCGGCGATTCGCTGCGGGAATTGAAACGTAACTATGACGGTTACGTGGAGCAGGTGGGGAAGTACTAAATGATCAGGGAAATAGTTACATATCCGGACCCAATCCTGCAGAGGCCGACGGAAAAGGTGACGGAGTTCGACAAGGAGCTCCGTACGCTGGCTGCGGATATGTTCGAGTCCATGTACAAGGCGATCGGGATTGGCCTGGCGGCGCCGCAGATCGGCGTGTCGAAACGCATCACGGTCATCGATCTAAGCAACCAGAAGAATCCGGAAGAGAAAATCGTGCTGGTGAATCCCGAGATCATTCACAAAGAGGGCAAGCAGGTATCCGAAGAGGGCTGCCTGAGCCTGCCCGATATTCGCGACAAAGTCTCGCGCGCGGCGAAGGTGAAGGTTCGCGCACAGGATCTTGAAGGAAAAACGATCGAGCTGGAAGGGACGGAGCTGCTGGCGCGGGCGTTTCAGCATGAGATCGATCACCTGGACGGAATTCTGTTTCCCTGGCGGTTGAGCGCGCTCAAGCGGGATCTGATTTTGCGAAAGATTCGCAAGCTGCAGAAGACCGGCGAGTGGAAATGAAGCTGGTGTTCTGCGGGACCCCGGCGTTTGCCATGCCGACGCTCAAGCTGGCGCTGCGGGCCGGATACGATGTGCCGCTGGTGATCACGCAGCCGGATCGGCCTGTGGGACGGGGCCAACACATGACCGCGCCTCCGGTGAAAACGGTGGCGATGGAAGCTGGGATTCGCGTCGCGCAGCCGGAGAAAATCAAAAACAATACGGAACTGAAGGCGGAGCTTGAGGCGATTCGGCCGGACGCGATCCTCGTGGTCGCGTATGGCCGCATCATTCCGCCGTGGATGCTCGCGCTGCCGCGGCTGGGGAATCTGAACCTGCACGCGTCCCTGCTGCCGAAGTATCGCGGGGCTGCACCGGTGCAGTGGGCCATTGCCAATGGCGAGGGGGCAACGGGCGCGACCACGATGCGCCTCGACGAGGGACTGGATACGGGCGACATCCTGCTGCAGCGGGAGATGGCGATTGCGCCGAGCATGACGGCGACGGATTTGTTTCCGCTGCTGGCGGAGATGGGCGCGGACCTGATGATGGAGACGCTGCGGGAACTGGATGCGGGCACGATCGCGCCGCGAACACAGGATGAGGCGAAGGCGACGCTCGCGCCGATCCTTACCCGCGGAGACGGGCGCATGGATTTCACCCGGCTGGCGATGACGCTCTACAACCGCTGGCGAGGATTTCAGCCGTGGCCAGGCGCGTGGACGATGCTGGGGGGCAAGAAGCTCGCAGTGCATCGCATGCTGCCGACTGAGGTGCGGGGTGCGCGCACGCGGCAGCCGGGCGAGCTATTGGCGGAGCAGGGAACGCTGTTCGCGGCGTGCGGCGATGGCACGTGGCTGGAGTTGGTCGAGGTGCAGCCGGAAGGGAAGCGGCGCATGACGGCGGGGGAGTTTTTGAGGGGACATGCGGTGGAGAGCGGGACGCGGCTGGGGGACTAGCCGTCCAGGCGGACGCGCTTCGCGCAAAAAAACGCAGGATTGTTTGTCGCTCCTGCGGCGAATTTCTCAGGATGGCAATGATTGCTCCGGCGCGGCGGGTTTCGTATCGCATTCTGTTACAAATCGCGACTTCGGAGGCGCACGGTGATGATCTGCTGCGTTCGGCCGAGGTTGATCGGCTGTCGGCGCAGGATCGGAACCTGACCACCACGCTCGTGCTGGGGACGCTGCGCTGGCAGTTGGCGCTCGATGCGCGCATTCGCGAATTACTGGCGCGCCCGGAGGCGGAGTTAAGCCCGGAGGCCGCCACGGCGCTGCGCATGGGAGCCTATCAGCTGTTGCATTTGGATCGTGTGCCGGCGCACGCGGTGATCCACGACAGCGTGGAACTGGTGAAATACGGCGATGAGCGCGGCGCGGCGGGAATGGTGAATGCGGTGCTGCGGAAGATACAGCGTTCAGGGACTAGCCGTCCAGGCGGAGGCGCTTCGCGCAGTGCCGGAGTTGCCGCGGAGTGGGCTCATCCGGTGTGGATGGTGGAGCGGTGGGCGCGACGGTACGGGTTAGAGGCAGCAGAGGCGATTTGCCGGTGGGATCAGGAGGCGGCTGGGGCGACGATTCGCGTGGCGGACTCTGCGACGGATCTGAAGGGAATCGAGACCGAGTCAGGATATTTCCTCAGCAGTGCGCGGCGCGTGGCGCGCGGCGACGTGGGACGGAGCGAGGCGTTTCGCGACGGCACAGTGCGAATCCAGGATGAGGCGTCGCAATTGGTCGCCGAAATTGCGGCGGCTGCGGTCCCGCTGGCGCAGCGGGTGATGGATACCTGCGCGGCCCCGGGAGGAAAGACCGCGATTCTCGCCGAACGGCTGCCGGAGGCGGAGATCACGGCGGTGGATATCAGCCGCAAGCGGCTGGATCTCATGGTGCTGGCCGCACGGGCGGGCCGCTTCGCGACTCAAAGACAAGAAGGACTGCGCTGGGAAGTGGCCGATGCGGCGACGCTCGAACTGAAGCCGGAGTGGGATTTGATTCTGTGCGATGTGCCGTGCAGCGGGACCGGGACGATCGCCCGGAATCCTGAGATACGGCTGCGAGTGAGCGAAGTCGATCTGGCGCGGCAACATGCGCGGCAGGTGGCGATTCTGCGAGCCGGATTAATGGGACTGAAGCCGAGCGCGCGGCTGGTCTACTCGACGTGCTCGCTGGAGCCGGAAGAGAACGAAGACGTGGTTACGGAGGTGCTGCGGGAGACGCCAGGATTCACGGTGGTTCCAGTGGAAGGGATCCTGGATCAGCTGGCGGCGAGCGGCGTGGTCACGGCGGAAGGACGCGAGCGGCTGCGAACCGCAATGGACGGGAATTTTCTGCGGACGCTGCCGGGCGTTCATCCGTGCGATGGGTTTTTCGCGGCAGTATTGGAGCGCAGCTAGCAGACCAGCTGCGAGCGGTTGAGATGCAGGCCGTCAAGGCGGCCGAGCAGCGTCAGCGCGACCTTATCCGGCTTGAACAGCTCCGTCGCCATGGCCATGACTTCCTCTTCGGTGACGGCTTCGACGCGGTCGAGGATCTCGTCGAGCCCGAAGAAGCGCTCGAAGTACATCTGCTGACGCGCGAGGTTCGACATGCGGGACATCGAGCTTTCGAGCGAGAGCAGCAGATTGCCCTTGAGCTGATCCTGCGCGCGGCGCAATTCACCGGGCTGCAGCGGCTCGGTTTTCAGGCGGCGAAATTCCGCCATGATCAGGTCAATGACCTGCAAGGCGCGATCCGCGGAGGTTCCGGCGTAGACGCACAGCGAACCGGTATCGCGATAAGGCGCGAGGTCCGAGTAGATGGCGTAGACGAGCCCGCGCTCTTCGCGAACGGTTTGGAAAAGCCTGGAGCTCATGCCACCGCCGAGAATGGTGTTGAGCAGCAGCGTGGTGTAGCGCGACTCATCGCCGATGGGCGGCGCAGAAACGCCGAGACAGAGCTGCACCTGTTCGAGAGACTTCTTATTGCGCAGGTGAATGCGCGGCGTGACGGTGGGTGCGGCGCTGTCGCTGAGGCTGCTGCCAGGCGAGAGCGAGCTGAAGTGGCGCGCGACCAGCTCGACAAAGCTGTCGTGTTCGATGTTGCCGGCCGCGGAGAAAACCATGTTGCCGGACTGGAAGCGCTGCTCGAAGAAGCGGACCAGCGTGTTCTGCTCGAAGCTGCGAACGGTTTCGCGGGTGCCGAGGATGGGCTTGCCGAGCGGGTGGCCCTTCCAGAAATTCTGCATGAAGATTTCGTGGACCAGCGTGTCGGGATTGTCCTCGTCCATCTTGATTTCCTCGAGGATCACCCCACGCTCGCGGGCGATTTCTTCGGCGGCGAACACCGGGTTCAGCACCAGATCGGAGAGAACGTCGAGAGCGGTGCCAACGTGCTCGTCGAGCACCTTAATGTTGAAGCAGACGGTCTCCTTGCCGGTAAAGGCGTCGAGATTGCCGCCGATGGCGTCGACTTCGCGGGCGATGCGCTGCGCGGAGCGCGACTTGGTCCCTTTGAAAACCATGTGCTCGACGAAGTGAGAGATGCCGTTCAGCTCGGGCACTTCGTGGCGCGAACCGGCGCGCATCCACACGCCCATGGCGACGGAGCGCACGTGCTCCATGCGCTCGGTGAGCACGATGAGACCGCTGGGAAGGACAGTGCGGCGGATATTGCGTTCGCTGTTCATGGCAGTTTTCGCGGGGACGTAAGGACCGGCTCTATGACCGATTTTAGATGCGCTATTCTCGGATAGATAGATGACTACCGGCAGGAAACTACTGACCCTTCCTTTAGACGCTCCAGGTGTGGCTCCGGATGGAGCCCTTTTTGGCCTTTGGAATGATGAACTTAGCGAAGCTCTGAGGGCATTCGAGTTACCGAGGTACCGTGTTCGGCAGCTCGAAACGGCCCTTTACCGGCAGAAAGTGGCTGGCCTCGACGAGGTGACAACCTGGCCCAAAGAGCTGCGGGATCGGGTGGCCGCGGCTGGGTTGCGGGTCGGACTGCCGGCGATTGTCGAGACCTTCCACTCGGTCGACGGCACGGAGCGGTACCTGATCGCCGGCAACGACGGGCAGACGGTCGAGACCGTATGGATGCCTGAAGGAGACGGCGGTGAAGAGGGCGACTCTTCGCCAGACGATGTGCGCGGAGATACCCCGAAGAAGGAATGGTCGCGGGCCACGATCTGCGTGTCGAGCCAGATTGGCTGCGCTGTGAACTGCCAGTTCTGCCTCACGGCGCGGCTGGGGATTATTCGCAACCTGACGGCTGGCGAGATTGCCGGCCAGGTGGCTGCGGTGCTGAAGCGGCATGAGGCCGAGCCTGGGCGCGATCGCATCAACCTGGTGTTCATGGGCATGGGCGAACCGTTCCTGAACTACGACGCGTTCATGGGTGCGGTGCGGCTGCTCGCTGGCCCAATGGAAATTCCCGAATCGCGCATGACCGTCTCGACGTCGGGGATCGTGCCAGGGATTCTGCGGTTCGCCCAGGAGAAGGTGCGGCCGAAGCTGGCCATCTCGCTGAACGCACCGAACGACGCGGTGCGCGAGAGCATTATGCCGGTGACGCGCAAGTGGAACATTGCCGACGTCGTCGATGCCGTTCGCCGGGTTCCGCTGCGGCCCCGCGAGCGCATCACTTTTGAGTACGTCCTCCTTGCCGGCGTCAACGACTCGCCCGAGCACGCCGATGAGGTGGTGAAGCTGGTGCGACGAGCGCAGTTTCCGGCGAAGGTGAATCTGATTGCATGGAATCCAGGTCCGAATGTGCCGTTTTCCATGCCAACTTCAGAAGCCGTGGCGCGTTTCGAGGAGCGGCTGCGCGAGCAGGGCGTTCCCGCTTTCGTCCGCCGTCCGCGCGGTCGCGATATCTACGCTGCCTGCGGTCAGCTGAAGAAAACGGTAGCCCTGGCCGAGACGGCGGAGTGAAGCAGCCACCCCCTCCCCCTTACGTTTTTGTTAAGGGCAATAATATACATGACTGAAGTTGGAATCCTTGCTATTCTTCGATCACTATGAAAGTCCCTAAGACCTTACAGCAAGCGATTCAATACTTTAGCGATTCCGAGAACTGCCGCAATTTCATGATTTCGATGCGCTGGCCGGATGGAATCGTCCGCTGCCCCCGTTGTGAGTCTGTGCGCGTCTCATGGATGGAAAAAGCTAAGGTCTACTTCTGCGCTGAGAAGCACCCAAAGCAGAAATTCTCGCTCAAGGTTGGGACTGTCCTTGAGGATTCGCCCATTGGCTTAGACAAATGGTTTCCGGCCATGTGGCTGCTCTCGAATTGCAAGAATGGAATCAGCAGCTACGAACTGGCGAAGGATTTGGGCGTTACCCAAAAGAGTGCATGGT
>JBAVUB010000024.1:0-5715 GCA_049696575.1 Acidobacteriaceae bacterium
GTCCAATCCGCCGCCAAAGAAAACGGCCGCGGCCAGGTTGTCCTTTTACCCACCATGGGCGGCAGCGTTCCCCTCGGAGCCATGGAGCGCGCCGCGCACACCCGCACCGTCACCGTCCCCATCGCCAACTACGACGACAACCAGCACGCCGCCAACGAAAATCTCCGCCTCCAGAATCTCTGGGATGGAACCGCCACCATGGCCGCTCTCCTCGCCATGCAATAGCTGTGACCGGATCTCCGCTTCACTTCCGTCACAAGTAGCGAAACCTGGCGTTGACATTCGGCCCATCTGTTCTTACAGTGGTTCATCCAACCTTCAAATATCCGACGCAGAGAATTTTTCCCGAGGCCAAACACCAGCAACCTGATTAAAAAAGGGGGGGTAGCGATGCATTCCACCTCGACAAGCCCACAGTGTTTCCCGACATTGCAGAAACCCACTGGAACCCCAACCGCAAAAATTGTGTTGTCTCTTGTAGTCTTCGCTCTTGCGCTTGCTTTGTGCCCGGGCCTCTACGGGCAGGCGCGAGGAAGCTTCTCCGGGAACATTGTCGATAAGGCGGGGTCGGTCGTCCCCGGTGCATCGGTCACGGTGACCGCGCAGAGCACGGGGCAGGTACGCGCGGTGAAGACGGACGGCGCCGGACATTACGATGTGCCGCTGCTTCCGGTCGGCATGTACAGCGTGCGCGTGGATGCGAGCGGCTTCGAGAGCACTGAAAGCAAGGATCTGCAGCTGCAGGTGGACGAGGCCCGGGAACTCGACTTTACCCTGACGCCCGGAACCGTGGTGACGACGGTCAATGTCTCCGGCACCGCCGTCGCCGTGGAGACCGCCAATCCTTCGCTGGGTCAGGTGATCACCTCGCAGGAAGTGTCGCAACTACCGCTGAATGGGCGCGACTTCGTTCAGCTGGCCACGCTCACTGCCGGCGCCACGGCGGAAACCAATCCCGGCAGCTTTTTCACCTCCGGCAGCGACAGCGAAGTGGCGGCGCGCGGACCGTTCTCGTTATCGGTGGGGGGCTCGCGCCCCAACAGCACCGACTGGCTGCTGGATGGAGTCGACAACAACGAGCTGACGGCGGGAGGAATCGGCATCTACTCCTCCATTGACGACATCTCGGAATTCAAGGTTCTGACGTACACCTACTCCGCCGAGTTCGGCACGCGCGCCGGACCTACGGTGCTGGTCACTACCAAATCCGGGACCAACAACCTTCACGGAACTCTTTACGAGTTTGTCCGCAATACCGACCTCGACGCGAAGGGCGACTTTGACGTCACAACCCCGAAGTTCAATCTGAACCAGTTTGGCGGTTCCATCGGCGGGCCCATCCGCCGCAACAAGGCGTTTTTCTTCGTGGATGGCGAGCAGAAGTATCAGCGTGAAGGAATTACTTTTACCGGCCTGATTCCTTCGCTGGCCATGCGGAGCGGGGACTTCACCAACGACGCCTTCGGCAATGCGGTCACCGGCATGGCCATTGCCAATCCTAATATGGTGGGCGCCGCGGATCCTTATTTCCAGTGCGACTCGTCGGGCCATCCGATTCCGGCGAATCCGGACGGAAGCCAGCCGAAGGGCACCGACTGCAGCAAGATCCCGGCCAACCTGATCAACAGCGTTGGTCAGGGCATGATCGACATTTATCCCACGCCGAACGCTAACAACGCTGCGCTCGGATACAACTACGTGAATGAGCCCGTCCGCCAGCTGAACGAAACCAGATTTGACGCCCGCCTCGACGGAACACTCAGCACATCCGACAATCTTTTCGCGCGGTTCAGCTACGACCAGGCGTTCTCCTTCGTCCCTGGCGGCGCGCCGGGACTGGCTGAATCCAACGCTTTCGGCAGCAATGAGAACCTCATCAACCACGCGCGCAATGTCGGCCTTGGCTGGAGCCACGTCTTCTCGCCCAAAACGCTCAATCAGGCCAGCCTCGGCTACGACCGCATCTTCGACTACATTGACTCGCTGGGGAATTTCACCTGCGGTTCGGCCAAGCTGGGAATTCCCGGCGCCGATCTGGGATGCTCGCCCAGCGGTACGCCCATCGCCGGAGGTTCCTACAGTCAGGGTTTGGTTTCTACCGATATGACCGGCGGCTATTGGTCGCTCGGCGATCGCGGCTACTCTCCGTTTCAGGGTGGAACGGACATCTATTCCTTCAAGGATGTTCTCGACCTGATCCGCGGAAAGCATGAGATCCGCACCGGCCTCGATTTCCGCGACAATCAGATGAATGTCGGCACCGAAGAATTTCAGGACGGCTTCTGGCTCGTCGGTACCTTCGGAGACTTCAGCGGCGCCGGCGTCGCGCCCGGCAATTCTGAGGCCGACTTACTGATGGGCATGACCGGCGGAGCCATCCACGACCAGACTTACGGCGGTCCTGTCACCGGCCGGCGCTGGAAGATCTACCGGCCCTTCGTCGAGGATGACTGGCGGGCTACTTCTTCGCTCACCCTCAACCTCGGCGTAGCTTGGGATATGACCACTCCCATCACTGAGATCCATAACCGGATGGCGAACTACATTCCCTCGACGGGAAAGCTGCTGATCGCGGGTCAGAACGGAGTCAGTGATTCGGCGGGCATCAATATGTACTGGGGCGCAGTCGAGCCTCGCGTGGGCCTCACGTGGAAGGTCCTCGGCAGCGACAAGACGGTGCTTCGCCTCGGATTTGGGATCTATCACGATTCGTCGTGGAACCAGGGCGCACAGGGTTTGTGGCAGAATCCGCCCAACCTCGGCGAGTCCGATCAATTCCCGACTACGTTTTCCGCCGGCTGCGCTTTCGCGACCTCTTACTGCGCCACCACGCTGGGACAGACACCCGAGCTGGCCTTTACCCTTTCCACCGGCTTTACTCCGCTTCCTACTCCGCAAAACGCGGCGACCTACGTCGGCACGTTCAATTACGAGCCGCCGAACTTCCAGCCGGGCAGGGTTCACCAATATAACGTGAACGTGGAGCGCCAGCTGCCAGGGAGCGTTGTGCTGACCGCCGGCTACGCGGGTTCGACCGGCGGCCATCTGCTGGTGATCGGCAACAACCTCAACACCAGCAGCCCCTCGGCTTGCGGTTCCGTGTCAGGCTACAAGCTCGGCTGCCTGCCCAACGGCCAGCCCTATATCTATCCTTACAACCCTCCGAACTTTGATGCGATCCTGCTCTTCGGCGATGTGGGCACGACGCACTACAATTCGCTGCAGATCAAAGCAGAGACCAAAACACCGAAGAACGGTCTTTACGCGCTGGTTGCCTACACCTACTCGCACACGTACGACAACGGTTTGTCTGACGGCCTGGGCTCGGAGTTGAGCGCCCCTTATTTCCCGCTGCCCAACTGGCAGAACCTCGACTGGTCGCTCTCGCAGATCAATCTCAATCAGAGCTTCAGCGGCAGCATCCTGTATGAGCTGCCATTCGGCAAGGGCAAGAGGTTTGGGGGCGACTGGAACACCGCGACCAACACGGCTCTCGGCGACTGGCAGGTCACGCTGATCGAAAAGATCCTTTCCGGATTCCCCGTGCCCCTCATCGACAGCTTCAACCAGTCAGACACTACTTTCAATACGGGAGGCAATGACAACAATTTCAACCGGCCCAATCAGGTTTCCGGCTGTAGCGCCACCTCCGCGAATCACAGCCAGCACCAATGGATCAACTCCGCGTGCTTTGTCGCCCCGCCCATCGGCGAACTCGGCAACGCAGCACGCGTCCCCGCTGTTGGGCCCGACTTCGTCAACACCGACTTCTCGGTGATCAAAGACTTTCCTTTGCCCCGGGAGATGGGTTTGAACTTCCGCGCTGAGTTCTTCAACCTCTTCAATCATCCTCAGTTTGGCGCGCCCATCAGCGATATCAACCAGCCAGGATTCGGCTCGGTGAACTCGACAGTGAATAACCCGAGGTTGGTGCAGCTGGCTTTGAAGCTCTCCTACTGATCGCGATGAACCGCCGCTGGGAGCCATCTACGGCAGCTGCGCTTCCAGCGCGTAAATCTCTTCGAGGCTGATGTCCCGCACCGCCAGCACTGAACCATCCAGCGCCAGCCCCGTCCACTGCCCAAATGCCCCCGTCGCCAACGTCCCCAGCTTCGCCAGATTCACCACCAGCTCCGGTTTGCGATCCTTCAGGCACACGCGATACACCGGCATCGCCACCTCGAACGAGTCGTTGAAATACACGCACCCGCCATCGCGCGACCAGTTCGCATAAACAGCCGGCAGCTTCGACAGTGTTTCCCACTTGCGGCTGCTGAAGTCGTACAGCACCAGCCCACCCACATCGCCATCGGTCGCCAGCAGCCACCGCCCATCCGGCGACCAGCGCGGCCCATGGTAGCGTCCTGAATCCGGCAACTCCGTCACCGCCCGGCTTTTCAGGTTCAGGATTTCAATCGGATGCATCTTCGCCGAGACCGAAGCCGGTGGCGCCCCCCCGTACGCGATCGCATCGCCAGGAGGCGACCAGCTCGGATCCAGATCGTCATTCTCCCCAGGCGTCAGCCGTTCCGGATTCCCTCCCTCCGCAGGCACGACATAAATCGCCCAGCCCTTCCCCGGCTCTCGCGCCGCGAACGCAATCTGAGTCCCGTCCGGCGACCATCGCGGCAGCCCCGCCTGCATCGGAGCAAACGTCAGCTCCCGCCGATCCGTACCGTCCGCCTTGCTCTCCCACAGCGTGCCATCCGGCACCGTCACGTAAGCCAACCTCGAGCCGTCCCGCGAAAACGCCAGCCCCTCCGCCGAAAGCCCCGGCAGATACGGCGCGAACAGTTTTTTCCCCGCGTCCCAGCGCTCCAGTTCCCCCCGCGGGCTCGCGCCGATGAAAAAAATCTTCTTCCCATCCATGCTCGGCAGCGGAATCTGCGAGCTCATCTGCCCCACCGTCAGTTGCACCGGCGCAGGATTCGTCTTCCGCCACCAGTCCCGCTTCTCTCGTATCGCCCAAAGATTCCACGAGCCCCCGCGCGCCGAAGCAAAAATGAAATATCTCCCATCCGGCATCCATGCCCCGCAGCATTCGTTCGGCGACGGGTTCCATCCCTCCAGCAGCCGCCTCAGGTGGCTCCCATCCGCATGCGCCTCCCACAAGCTGTTCGTGTTCAGCTTCTCGTCCCAACTGCTGAATCGAATCAGCCCGCCATCGTGCGAGAACCGAATCCAGTAGGGCTGCCCCTGCACCGTCAGAATCTTCCGCGCCTCGCTCCCATCGCTCCGCGCCACGCGAATCTCCGACCCCACTGCGTAATAGATCCGCTCCCCGCCCGGAGCCCACGTCGCATCGAACGCCGTCAGGTTCCCGATCCGCCGCGGCTGCCCGCCCGGCACCGCCATCGTCCACAGCGTTCCCGTACCGAGGCTCGTATCGAATGGCGGCCCCTGAAACAGCAGCTCCGACTTCGCCGCCGACAGATCCACCAGCCCCGCCATCTGGAACGGCAGCCGCACTCGCTCCGCCTCGCCTCCCTCCGTCGACACCTGCATCACCGCGGCCTCTGAAAGAGACTGCAGCTGGAAATAAACCCGCAGCCCGTCCGTCAGCATGTCCGACGGTGGACCCGACCCCCCGGCGAGCTTTGGCGTGCCATCGTGCGTTAGCTGCGTAATCCCGATCACCCGCGGAGGAGGCGCCGTCGGCCGCAACCAATACGCAATCGCCAGCACCACCGCCAGCCCCGCAGCTCCAGCCAGCAC
>JBAVUB010000025.1:0-3084 GCA_049696575.1 Acidobacteriaceae bacterium
GAACTGTTGCGGCAGCTGGGCGAGACAATCGTCGTGGAAAACACGCCCACCCCGCGCAGCCTGCTCGAGAAGGTGAAGGAGATGTTCTCCTGAGAGCCGCGCATGCATTGTGGGTTCGGTGTCGGCCACGCAGTGATCTCTCAGCCGTTGCCTTACTCCAGTAATGCGGCGGTTACGGCCATCGCGCTAATCGCGGCAGTCTCCGCGCGCAGGATGCGCGGTCCAAGACTCACCGGTTTCCAGTTCTCCGCATCGAAGAGCGCTTCCTCCTCCTGCGTCCAGCCACCCTCGGGTCCGACCGCAATCCGGATCGACGGCACCTCGTCACCAGCAGTGTCCAGCGCCTCGGTGAGCGCGTGGTGGAACGTCGTGGAGCGCTCCTGCTCCGCAAGCACCAGGCGCACTGCCTGATCCTTGCCCTGCACCGCCGCCTTCAGCGGTAATGGGTCCTCGATGCGCACGACGTCGGACCGGCGCGCCTGCTTCGATGCTTCCAGCGCCAGCCGGCGCCACCGCTCCACGCGGCCCACCGCGGCCTGCACGAGATGCTTCTCGCTGCGGCGGGCGATGATGGGCAGGATGCACTCCGCTCCCAGTTCGGTGGCTTTCTCAATGGCCCACTCCATGCGATCGAACTTGAAAACAGAGAGCAGCAGCGTGACCGGCAGCGCGGGATCGGCTTTGACCTCGGCGACCAGGTTGAATCGGACAGAATCTCCGTTGATTCCGGCAACCACGCTGTGCCACACGCGCCCGCCGGCCACAACATCGAACTCCATCCCCGGCTGCGCGCGCAGCACGCGGATCAGGTGCGCAGCCTGATTCCCTTCGAGAGATGCGGTTGCTTCATCCCACGTATCGGCGATCCACCGGCGGCGCGTCACAAGTCAAGCGTACAGCGCGCAGCAGCGGTTGTTTTGAAATCCTGGCGACGGGTGCAGTTGTTTTGATGGCGAGAAAAATGGCCCCAAAAGCATCGGGGGGACGCTTATCGCGTCCCCCCGAGGTCTTGCCGATGTCCTCTTACTTTTTCTTTGAGGACTTCTTGGCTGCCTTTTTTGCACCCTTCTTAGCTGCCTTTTTCGTTGCCATGTTTTCTATTCTCCCTTTTCGATGTCAACATCGAAGTCTGCAACATAAAATGCTGCAGTTAACGAATGTATAGAGTTCCGCGCATACAGTGTCAAGGAAAAAATTCAGTTTTTCTCTACAACTTTTTTCTCGCGGAGGCGCGTGCGGCACAGATCCGCGCAGGGCTCTTTCACAACGGATGGAAATGACGCAGCAGCGCGAGCATGATTCCGCTGAAAATGTCGTGCCACGCATGCGCGATCATCGCAGGCCGAAGGCTCCTGCGCACAAGGACGAGCACGCAGAAGAGCGCGCCGTACGCGGTGATCGCGATCATGCCTGCCGCGCCTTCGTAGCCGTGACTCACGCCGAACAACAGCGATGAGCACGCCACGCCCAGCCACAACCCCGCGCCCAGAGACGAAAACTGCCGGAGAAAATACCCGCGAAAAACGAACTCCTCGCAGAATCCCGCTGACAGGCTGAGCCCGATCCACAACAGCAGTTCAGCCGGTGTGCGGGGCGCGATCGCCATGAGTGTCTTCTGTGGCGCCGAGAGATGCACCGCCCGCAACAGCAGGCCGATCGCCACCAGGATGATCGCTGCGGCGATCCAGAACGCGGCTGCCGCGCCAATATCTTCCGCAAGCGCCTGCCAGCCGCGGCGAAATCCCAGCAGCGTCGTGAACGATGTTCGCTTCAGGTGCAGACCCCACCAAACAAGCAGCAAGAGTGCCCACTCGGCGCAAATCCCAAAAGCATAGCGCTCGACGTGGCGCATGGCCAGTGAGGCGTGGTGCGCCTGCCGCGTGCTCAACAGCGATCCGCCCAACAACAGCAGCGCGATCAGCGCCGTGTGCCACCAAGGAGCCACCCGCCCGGCGTAGCGGCTCTGCGACGCAGGCGTTGCTTCTGTCGGCACATCGTGCATCGGGCCCCCGCTCTCTGTTATCTTCCTCTGGATTCTAATGGCGGGCTCGCGCATCAAATTAGTTAAGGGAACAAAATGGACGAAATTGTGATTGTCTCCGGCGTGCGCACGCCGGTGGGTAAGTTTCAGGGTTCGCTTTCGGATGTCTCCGCGACTCGTCTCGGCGCCGTCGTGGTGCGGGAAGCGGTGCAGCGCGCGCAGCTCCAGCCGGAGCAGATTGACGAATGCATCATGGGCAACGTCGTATCCGCGGGGCTCGGCCAAAATCCGGCGCGCCAGGCCGCCCTGTTCGGCGGTCTGCCTCCTGAGGTCAGCGCCGTCACCGTCAACATGGTTTGCGGATCCGGCCTTCGCGCCGTTGCTCTCGGCGCTCAGTCCATTCAAACCGGTAACGCGGACATCGTCGTCGCGGGCGGCATGGAGTCGATGACCAATGCTCCCTACCTGCTTCCGCAGGCCCGCAGCGGCTTCCGCATGGGCAACGCCGTTGCCGTCGACAGCATGGTCAACGACGGCCTCTGGGACGTCTACAACGACTTCCACATGGGGCACACCGCCGAGCTCGTCGCCGAGAAGTACGGCATCAGTCGCGAGGATCAGGATTGCTTCGCGCTGCTCTCGCACCAGAAAGCCGCCGCGGCGTGGCGCGAAGGACGCTACGCCCCGGAGGTCGTGCCGGTCGAGATTCCGGCAAAGAAGAAGGGCCAGCCGCCCACGCTCTTCGAGCGTGATGAGTCGATCCGCGAAGACGCCAGCATCGAAGCGCTGCGCGCGCTCAAGCCCGCCTTCAAAAAAGACGGCACCGTCACGGCCGGCAACGCTCCCGGCGTCAACGACGCGGCCGCCGCTGTTGTGATCATGTCCGCGGCCAAAGCCCGCGAACTCAGCCTGACGCCGATGGCGCGGATCGTCGCCCACGCGACCAGCGGCATCGATCCCAAATGGGTCATGATGGCCCCAGTCAGCGGCGCGCGCAAAGCCGCTGCGAAAGCCGGGTGGACCTTCGACTCGATCGACCTCTTCGAATTCAATGAAGCCTTCGCCGTGCAGGCCCTCGCCATCATGCGCGAACTGGGCATCCC
>JBAVUB010000026.1:0-10291 GCA_049696575.1 Acidobacteriaceae bacterium
GGTCCAGCTTCTGGTTCCCAAAGACCAGGCCCGCGCCACTGAATCCTCCAATATATGAAAACAGCTCGAGATGATCGAACGCGAGCTGAAAAGTCTGCGCCCCACCCATCGAAAGCCCCGCCATCGCGCGGTGATCGCGATCCGTTTTCGTCCTGAAATTCGCATCGACGAACGGGATCAGCGCCTGCGTCATATCGTCTTCAAATACCGCAAACGCTTCCTGCATTGCCCGCATCATCTCCGGCGACCCAAACGGCTTTCCTGTCAGGTCGGGAGGAGCCACCCCCGCTCGCCGCGCGTATCCGTACGCCATCACCACGATCATCGGCTTCGTGCTCCCGGCCGCGATCAGATTGTCGAGGATGAAATTCGCGTGCCCCTGCCGGATCCAGCCCGTCTCATCCTCACCCGCGCCGTGCTGCAGATAGAGCACCGGATACCGAACCCGGGTCTGCGTGTCATAGCCCGGCGGCGTGTACACCAGGGCATGCCGCCACGTCCCCGTCACCTGCGAGTGGTACCAGACTTCCCGAACCTGCCCGTGCGGAACATCCTGCGCCGTGTAATACGTCGCTCCCGCCTCGGGGATCTCGATCATGCTCGTATCCCTGCCTCCGCCGAAAAATGCGTAGCTGCTCGGATCGCTCACCTCGGCGCCGTCGATGATTACCGTGTAGTAGTGCAGCCCCGGCGCCAGCGGGGGCGTTGTCACCATCCAGGTGCCGTCCGCCTGCTTCTCCATGTCCAGCTTCGGCCCGCTCCAGAAATTCAGCTTCACCTTGTTGGCATCCGGCGCCTTCACCCGGATCTCCGCCCGCGACTGGTTGTCCACCTTCGGATACTGCGCGTCCGGAACATTCGTCACCGCGGGCTGAAAGTCTCCCGGCTCCTGTGCGCAACAAAAATTCGCCGCTGCCATCAGCAGCAACACTCCCGCCAGTTTCATCTCGTCACTCTCCTCGCGCCTGACCTGCTTCTGCATCGAACATCAGCCGCTGTTTTCTGAATCAAGCGCATGGTACAAGAGACCAGGGCACAGGAATAGTCGAATCGACGCTGCTGCCCGATCGCCGCACCATCCCCGCATGCGCCCACCCGCCCGGGCGTCAACCCCAGAGTGAGATAATAGAGAAGCTGACAGGGATCCCCTGCAGCGCCACGGAGGGGGCGTCACGGTTTCGACGGGATCGCTTGCGGCAAAGAGGCATGCCGGGGTCTGGGCACCCGTAATCGCCTGGAAAACCATAATTGCCAACAATCAACTGGCATACGCAGCTTAATTAGTTAAGTTGCCGTTCTCCTCAGCTTCGCCCTTGGGCTGAGGAAGGACGTCGCACAGAGGGCTGGTTGCCGCCGCTCGGTCCGTGTGGTGGCAATAAGATCATCGGACTAGTTTCCAGCGTTTCTTGTCCGTTCTAAGCGCCGGGAGCGAAACCTTCGAGCGGACTGAGCATGGAGTCTCTTGGCTGACAACGATTTCGGACGCGGGTTCGACTCCCGCCGCCTCCACCAACTCTCCTCTCACCCTCGCCGCGCGTGGGCCAGTGCTGCCGCCAGCCTCTTTTCCCTGCCGCGGATCCCCGGCCCGCTGCGAAATCGCTCCATCGAAATGGATTAACCGACAATCTGCTTGACATTGGCTCGGGTCCCCCAGCATGATCAAGGTTCCTCATCAGCGCCTTCATACTTCTTCATCCTTCTTCCGAAACGAGCTCAGGGATTCCTCTGAGCACGCTGAAAGTTCGATCGCGCATCCCCAGCGCGCAAACCGTGCCGCCACGCACCCCTGCGCGTCGGCTGAATTCGATTTGCTGGCGCTGATCGACTCTCTCAAAAGTGAGCGATTAGCTTCACGATGCGAGGTTTCCACCCATGTCGTCCACCGATCATTCTGCCCTGCTGCTGCGTTTTGCCCGGCTCAGTTTCAGCCTGTTTGTCATCGCCCTGGTCTCGTTGCTGTTGCCCGTGGCAGCGCGAGCCCAGTGCTCGACTACAGGAAATCCCCCGGTGACGACTTGCACCTCGTCGAGCGGGATCACCGTCAGCAGCACGGCGTACGCCTCGGAAGGCACCGGGATCACCGTCACCGGTCTTTCCGGATCGG
Organism: Acidobacteriaceae bacterium; assembly: GCA_049696575.1. Classification (GTDB taxonomy): domain Bacteria; phylum Acidobacteriota; class Terriglobia; order Terriglobales; family Acidobacteriaceae; genus Palsa-343. The sequence continues at coordinate 2,105 of JBAVUB010000026.1, forward strand.
TCACGAATATTTCAATGACGCTGAACAATCTCAGTGTCACGAATCTCAACGATGTCGCGATGGTGCTGGTGCCCCCCAGCAGCTCGGGTTTGAAGCCTCTGGACTTTCTCTCCGGGGTCTGCGGGTATGGAACGCAACAGATCGGAAACAGTACCTTTACCCTGGCCGATAGCGGTGATACGGGTACGGACAACGTCAGCGGCATGATTCCGTATCTTGGCGCTTCCTGCCCCAGCGCGTTCTCCGGCACCTATCTGCCCAGTGACTACTACCCCGGCAATGACACCTTCGACTCGCCGGGCCCCGGGACGAACTACAATTCCGGCGGCGCGAATCCCGCTGTCCAGGGCAGCGGCACCTATAACTTCAGCTCTTTTGGCGAGACTGGCAGCGTCATGAACGGGACCTGGACGCTCTACATCGCCAATCAGAATAATTCGACGGAATACGCGAACCCATCGGGAGCGCTCGGTTCCTGGTCCATCGCCTTTACCGGGTCCAGCCTCGCCAGCACCACGACATCGCTTTCAGCCAGTCCAGACGGCACGAGTTCGCTGGTCTATACGAGCACTAACGTTGGCAACCAAGCCACCAGCCCTACCACAGTAACGGTCACCGCTACCGTCACGCCGAATCCAGACGGTGGCACCGTCACCTTCTATGACAGCACGGGTGTGTCTCCCGGTACCGGCACCGCGATCAGCTCTCCCATCGCCGTCAACGGTTCAGGCCAGGCACAGGCGAATGTGACTTTCCCGGGCACCGAGGAGGGACCCCGCTCCATCACAGCGGTCTTCAGCGGGACCAGCGTGTACCTGGGTAGCACCTCGAGCACGGCGACGGTGCTAACCACCAATCATCCTTATAACAATCCCTCCGGCAGCACCACCTTCTGCAACGGTCCGGTCAAGCTCAACGTCAGCGGCGCAAGCGCTCCCTACCCTTCATTGCTGGCACTGGGCACCAGCTTTTCACAGTTGACTGGCACAATCGAGAACGTCACAGTAAGCCTCAACAGCTTCAACCTGCAGAACGAGGCAAACCTGGACAGTCTGGGCTTTCTGCTCCAGGCACCCGGGTCCAACACAACCGGGCTGGGGAGTTCCGGCAACGCCTTCCAGTTTCTCTCCTGGGCAGGGAACCCCTATACCAGTGGCTCGCTCACCATCTCTGACGACGGCGCATCCCAGATTCCCTACGACACTGCCCCGCCCTGCACTACCTGTTTGCCCACCGACAATTGGGTCGACATCGGCTCGGACAATTCGGACACTTACCCAGGCCCGGCTCCGAGCAGCTTCACCACGGCCGCTCCCACAGGAACGGGCACCCTCACCACGGCATTCGGCGGGCTGGGCGCGAGCAACACCTGGAGCCTTTATGTCGACAATCGGTACATCGACCCCGGGCCGGCCGGACAGCTCGGATCGTGGTGCCTGAATTTCACCATGCAGGCCAATGCTCATCCCACCACCACCACAGTCAGCGGTTCCCCGAATCCGGCTTCCATCACCTCGGGCGCCACGGCCAGCGTCAACCTCTCTGCCAATGTGTCCGTCTCCGACGGCTCGGGCCCAGTGAATTCCGGCACGGTCACTTTCGTCGATGGCAGCACCAATCTCGGCTCTGCCGCGGTCTCGAATGGCCAGGCAACGCTGCCGGTCAGCCTGGCAGAAGGCACCCATCAGATCGTCGCCAGCTACAGCGGCACCAATACCGGAACGGAGTTCGGCATCAGCAACGCGACCTTCGACCAGCGCGTCGACACCGCCACCACCAAGCCCAAGTCGGGATCCGGAGCAGGACCGTATACGTACTGCAACACCGGTTCCATCACCGCTCCCGGCCTGGGCGTCGACTCCGGCCCGGCCTCGCCCTATCCCTCCAACATCTTCGTCACCAACCTGCCCGGCACCGTGGATGCGGTAACCGTGACGTTGAACGGGTTCTCCACCAAAGACCAGGGCGATCTCCTCTCCCTGCTGGTCGGCCCAGGCGGTAACAACCTCGACTTCTTCTCTCTCACGGGCAGCAACGTCTCCTCCCCACCTTCGCCATTCAATCTCATCTTCTCCGACACAGCGGAAAGCGATATCGCGGAGGGCAGCAGCGGCAATCTTTCCTCTTCCGGTACGTTCCGGCCGACAAGTTACAACACGAACATCACCTACCCGCAGTGCCCGGAAAACGCACCCCTTTGCGCCAGCCCCGCGGTGGGACCGCCGTTGGCTTCGAACCCATTTACGCCGACCAACAAGGCCGCCACCGCAGGAACCGCCATTCTTGGCAATGCAAACGCGGAAGGAGTTTTTGGCGGCACCAGTTCCAGCACCTATAACGGAAACGGAACCTGGAGTTTGTATATCGACGACGGCGGCCCCACGGGAGGTGGTGAGGCGAGCTACCTCACCGGCGGCTGGTGCGTCAACCTCACTGAAAATGTGCCGACGGCGTCGGTGACGGTTGGGCACAGCGGCAACGGCACAGGAGGCGACTTTGAGCAGGGAGAGCAGAACGCGCAGATTACGGTGCAGGTGGACAGCAAGGGGCCCGGCCCTACCGGCGATCCGACTGGCGGCAGCAATCCGATGACAGTGCAGGATGCCTTGATCAGCGTGTTCAGCTACTCGAATTCCTCCGGCACAGGCTGGTCGTGCTCCGCCAACGGCCAGCTGGTCACCTGTACCAACGACAGCTCGGTTCCCGATGGCCAGGAATACCCGGAACTCACCATCGACGTGAACGTGAGCGGTACGGCCAGCGGGACAATCAATAACAGCGTGACGGCGAGTGGGGCGGGAGCCGCTCCCACGGTTTCGAGTCCCGACTCGATCACCATCCAGCCGGCCCCGGTGCTGTCAGTGACGAAGAGCCACACGGGGACGTTCGTGACTGGGCAGACCGCGACCTGGAACATCCAGGTGAATAACATCGTGGCGGCCAGCAACACGTCGGGGACGACGAGCCTGTCCGACACCTTGCCCGCCGGGTATACGCTCTCCAGCTATAACGGTACGGGCTGGACGTGTTCGGGGATGGGAACCGGAACGGCGGCTTGCACCTCTTCTCAGGTAGTGAGCGGCGGGTCGTCGTACAACACGCTGGCCCTCACTGTGAATGTGCCGTCGAACTCGCCGGCGTCCGTATCGAACACGGCAGCGGCGTACGGCGGCGGCGATCTCATGCACACCAGCCTGGGCTCCGCGGCGATGAGCAACACGGATGCGGTGAGCGTTATCGCGGCCACCACGACCACGGCTGCGAATCAGAGCGCAACCTCCAGCAGCAGCGACAAGAACGTCACGCTTTCTGCCACCGTCACCAGCGGCTCGGGAACCGTCAGCAGCGGCACGCTCACGTTCAGCGTCTTCCAGGGCGCGACCCAGATCGGCTCCTCCACCTCTCCAGCCGGCGTGACCAACGGCAGCGCCTCGGCCACGTACACGCTGCCCGGCGGAACGAGCACCGGAACCTACACCATCGAGGCCAACTACACCGGTGGGGGCAACTTCGCTTCCAGCAGTGACAATACCCATACGCTGACCGTGGTGCAGGCGATCGGAACCTGCACCACGGCGAACCCGAACCCCAACCCGAATCCGGCGTCGTTCGCTGCAGTGGCCGACTTCAATGGCGACTGCAAGAGTGACATTCTGTGGCGCAACACCGGCAACGAGCAGGTCTACGAGTGGTTCATGGACGGGACCACCTATTCGGGCGGCGGCGCTCCCGGCACCCCCACCTCGGACTGGGTCATCCAGGGCGCCGGCGATTTCAACGGAGACGGCAAGGCCGACATCCTGTGGCGCAACAGCACCTCCGGCGAGGTCTACATCTGGCTCATGAACGGCAGCACGCTGACCGGCAGCGGGAGCCTCGGCTTCGTCTCCTCGGACTGGGTCATCAAGGGCGTTGGCGACTTCAACGGCGATGGCAAAGCCGATATCCTGTGGTGGAACAGCAGCACCGCCCAGGTCTACCTCTGGTTCGTCAACGGAACGACCGTGAACGGCGGCGGAGCCGTCACCTCCGTCTCCTCAGGATGGAACATTGCCGGCGTCGGCGATTTCGATGGCGATGGTAAAGCCGACATTCTGTGGCGCAACAGCAGCACGGGCCAAACTTACGTCTGGCTGATGAACGGGACCACGATTGCGAGCGGGGGAAGCCCCGGCGCCTCCACCTCCGACTGGGTCATTCAGGGCGTTGGCGATTTCGACGGCAACGGCAAGAGTGACATCCTGTGGCGCAACAGCACCACCGGCCAGATCTACCTCTGGTTCATCAACGGAACCACGAGAGCGAGCGGCGGCGCCGTCAGCGACGTCTCCTCCTCGTGGGTCATTCAGGGAGTAGGCGACTACGATGGGAGCGGCCGTGCTGGCATTCTGTGGAGGAACACCAGCACGCAGCAAGTTTACGTCTGGCTGATGAACGGCGTCACGATCACCGGCCAGGGGAGTCCCGGCAGCCCCGCCGCTGGGTGGCAAATAGCTCCATAAGTCTGATTGGCAGGTGGGCCTGGAGCTTGGCGTGAGTCATGGCTCTCGGTGCGCGCCACACTCGCATCCTTCGCCATCGCGCACGCCTGGGATCACTACGGCCAAATGGTCGAATACCTCAGGATGAACGGCATCGTTCCGCCAGCCAGCGCAAAATAGAACGCTGAACCACTGCGCATCCCACCTCTGCGTCACTTCTGCACCTTCAGCGGGTTAACTCTGCCCCGTTTGGGGAGTAGTCCCCCGCACAATCCCAGCGAGACGATGGCCATACTGCCGCGGAATCTCGTTTCACCGCGCGCGGTGGGCCATCGTCTCGATGTCATCGCCAATCCAACTCGCAGGCGCACGATGAGCGCGCCGCACGTTCCAGCCGAACCGGCTTTCAGCTTCGCCTTTCAGCCCATCGTCGATACGGTCGCGCACGAAGTCGTCGCCTGGGAAGCTCTCATCCGCGGCATGTGGGACGAGCCTGCGTGGCAAGTCCTCAACCAGATCTCGCCGCTGCGTCTCCATCTTTTCGATCAAACAGCGCGCGCAGCAGCCATCGCGCTGGCCGGGCGTCTCGGCATCGACCGCCCTTTGCACCTGAACTTCCTGCCGCAGAGTCTCGCCTCGTACCCCAAGTCGCTGCTCACCACTCTCGAAGCCGCTCACAAAGCCGGGCTGCCGATCGGTCGCATCGTCCTCGAAGCTCCCGAGGCCGAGCTCGTCGAAGAACGCTCCCATCTCGCCGGACTGCTGAAGGAATATCGAAAGCTCGGCCTGCAACTCGCCATCGACGACTTCGGCGCAGCCTGGGCCGACCTCAATGTTCTCGGCGACCTGCAACCGGATCAGATCAAACTCGACATGCGGCTTATCCGTGGCATCGAGCGCCCCGGCGCCCGCCAGGCTATCGTCCGCGCCATTCGCCTGGCATGCTTTGAACTCAACATCGACGTGATCGCCGAAGGAGTCGAGACTCTCGCCGAGTACACCTGGCTCGCCGACCAAAATATCCGGCTCTTTCAGGGCTATCTCTTCGCAAGGCCTGCCTTCGAAGCCTTCCCGCAAGCCCACTTCCCGCAAACCGCGGAAGAAGCCGCACACGCAGCGCGACCCGTCGCCTCTGCCCGCCCTCAATCTGCCCGCTCAAAAAAACGCGCCTGAAAACTCGCTTTTCGCTCGTAGTCCTCTCGGGTTTTTGGCTCGCGTCTCGCTCGCAGTTTGCTCGCATCTCGCTTTTCTATTCCCTATTGCCTATTCCCTACTCCCTGTTCCTCACAAACATGCGCGCCGCCACCAGAATCGCCGCGCATCCCATCAGCGTCAGCACCAGCGCCTGCACCCACAGCTCGCCCAGTCCAGCTCCACGCAAAATAATCCCGCGCAGAATCTGGATATAGTACGTCGCCGGAATCACCTGGCTGATTCCGCGAAAGAACAACGGCATGTTCTCAATCAGAAAAATGTAGCCCGACAGAAACACCGAAGGCAGAATCGTCCCCATCGACAACTGAAACGCCTCTGCCTGCGTTTGCGCCTTCGTCGAAATCACCAGCCCAATCCCCAGCACCGTCAGCAGAAACGGCACACTCAGCGCCAGCAACAGCAGCACGTTCCCGTGAACGGGGACGAGAAACACCACCCGCATCACCAGCAGAATCGCGCACAGCTCGCCAAACGCCAGCACTCCGTACGGAATCATCTTGCCCACCATCAATCCCAGCGGAGCCACCGGCGTCATCGTCAGCTGCTCCAGCGTGCCGCGCTCGCGCTCCCGCACCAGGCTCAGAGCAATCAGCAAAATTGTCATTACCTGCAGCAGAATCGCAATCAGCCCCGGCACAAAGAAATTCGCCGACCGCGTTGCCGGGTTATACAGCACCGACGGCCGCACCTCGATCGGCATCGTCCCATTCGGCAGCACCCGCACCAGCGACGACTGCAGCGCCACGCCCGTCGCCGTGCTCATTGCCTGCCCTGCTACCGATGAATCCGACCCATCCACCAGCACCAGCACCGTCGCGCCCGACCCATCCTGCAGCCGCCGCGCATAATCGAACGGAATCCGAATTCCCGCGCGCGCCTTCCCCGACCGGATTGCTTCGTACATCCCATCGGGCGACGTTGCATAGCTGCGCAGCGCAAACACGTCCGAAGCCGCAAAGCTGTCGAGCAGCCGCCGACTCTCCTGCGTATGCGACTCATCGAGCACCACCGTCGGAATCTGCCGCACATTGGTATCCACGGCGAAGCCAAACAAGAACAGCTGCAGGATCGGGATCAGCAACGCGAAAAACAGCGTCCCCGGATCCCGCACAATGTGCAGGAACTCCTTCCGGCAAACCGGCACGAGCCCGCGAAACAGTTTCCTCATTTCGCGGCCTCCATAATTTGATACGTCAGCGTTACAAATACGTCCTCGAGCGAAGGCTCAATCGTCTCCACCCGCGCTCCCGGCAGCTGCGACCGCAGAGCTCCCAGCCGATCCGTCTCCGCGAGCGCATGAATCGACCGCCCGAAGATCGTCGCCTCCCGCACTCCATCCATCGCCCGCACTCGATCGAGCATTGCCGAAGGATTCGCCGTGTCGATCTGCACCCGCGACGTTCCCGCAGGATTCGCCTCTGGCAGCCGCTGCAGCTCCGCCACCGTCCCAATCGCGATCAGCTTCGACAAATAGATGTACCCAACCCGCCCGCACCGTTCCGCCTCATCCATATAGTGGGTGGTCACGAAGAACGTCACGCCCTGCCCCGAAAGCTGAAACAGCAAATCCCACAACGCCCGCCGCGCCACCGGATCGATCCCCGCCGTCGGCTCATCCAGAAACATCACTTCCGGCGAATGAATAATCGCGCACGCCAGCGCCAGCCGCTGCTTCCATCCGCCTGAAAGCTGCCCCGCCCGCCGCTTCATGTACGGCTCGATGCCCGTCAGTTTCTGCACATCCCGCGTGCGCTCCGCCGCCCGCTCGCCCTCGAGGCCATACACGCCCGCATAAAACGCGAGGTTCTCCGCAACCGTCAAATCCTCATACAAGCCGAATTTCTGCGACATGTAACCGACATGGCGACGTATTTCCGCGGCATCTTTGCGGATATCCATCCCCAGAATCCGGCCCGTGCCCTCGCTCGGCGTCAGCAGCCCGCACAGCGCCTTGATGATCGTCGTCTTCCCCGATCCATTCGGCCCGAGAAATCCAAAAATCTCCCCCTTCCCCACCTCGAAGCTCACGTCGTTCACCGCCGTGACAGCGCCAAAGCGAATCGTCAGGTGTTCGGCTGCGATAATCGCCGTCATTCCAGCCTCACCGTCGCCGACATGCCCGACTTCAGCTCCTGCTGCGCGTTGTCCACGTACACCTTCACCCCAAACACCTCGTGCTCGCGATCGCTCTTGGTCTGCACGTTGCGCGGCAAAAACTCCGCCTCCGACGCAATCTGCCCTACGTGCCCCGCAAACGCCCGTCCCCCAAAGCTGTCCACATGCACCGCCGCCTGCTCCCCCACATGCACGCGCGCCAGATCCGTCTCCGGCACATACACCTTCACCCACAGCTGTGAGCTCTCCAGCATCGTCATTACAATGCGTCCCGGAACCACCAGGTCCCCCGGCCGCACGCTCACCGTTTCCACCACCGCATCCGCCGGCGCCGTCAGCTGCGCCTCGCGCAGTTGCGCATCCAGCTCCGCCACAT
>JBAVUB010000027.1:0-1705 GCA_049696575.1 Acidobacteriaceae bacterium
GTTCGTCACGGCAAAATTGAAGGCGCCGGCGAGGGGCGCCGGCTCATGTGTTTTGAGCCCGCAGAGCGCGAATGCCGCGGTGCTCATTAGTTCGAAAAAAACGAAGAGATTAAAGATATCGCCAGTAATCGAAAAACCACTCATCGCGGCCAGGAAGACCAGCATGAGCGGATGGTAGTGTTTGTCGCCGCCTTCGACGTAATGCCACGAGAAAAGCAGGGCGAGCGTGGTGAGCAGCGCGGCCAGGGTAGCCAGTCCGCACCCGATTCCATCCATCACGAAGCCGATGCCGAGCACCATGGGTCCGCGAGGAAACCAGTTGCCGAACCAGTAGACCTCGGTACGATGCAGGGCGTGGAGGGTCCAGATTCCGGCGATGACGAGATTAAACAGAGCAGCGAGGATGGAGAGAAGATCGGACGCCCAGCGCGGCAGCATGCCGCGAATAGCCGCGAGCAGAGCGGCGATGGTGAGGGGAACAGCGACGAGCAGAGCCGGAGAGGGCATTTGCGCGATCAGCCTCGCAGGTAACGCAAGTCATCAGGGCTGGTAGTGCCGCCCTTCTCATAGGCCTTAACGACCATGGCCAGCAGCAACGCGACGACCGTTGCTTCAACGACCACGTCGGTGAGCATGAGCGCCTGCACCACTGGATCTACAGTGACCACCCCAGGCGAGATATCGGCGAAGATCGGGGCGTAGCCTCCCTTGCGAAATCCAATGGCGAGCAACAGGATGTAAGTCGAGGTTTGCAGAATGGCGAGGCTGATGACAGTGTGGACCAGATGGCGGCTGCGTACGATGCCATAGAGCCCGCAAAGAAATACCCAGGCAGCAATGTAATAAGGATATTGGGCGAGCAACGTCAGTCCTCCTGATTTTTCTGGCGCGAGAGAATTTCGCGCAGGTATTCAAAAGTGACGATGATGAAGGCCGCGGTGACCTCAATGCCCACGCATGCGCTGATGAGAGCGATGGTGCCGGAAGAGAAAACGTCGCCAGTCTTTCCAAGTGGCAACACATTGGTCAGGAATGGCGCGCTCATGAACAATGCAATGAATCCGATGATGGCGTACAGCGCAGCTCCGAAGCCCTCGAAGAACTCAACCATGGGGTGGGAGACGATGCGCCGAAACGCGTCCGTGTTCTCGGCAACGTAAAGCAGCATGGGCGCAGCCGCAATGATGACCCCGCCCTGGAAGCCGCCGCCTGGCGTTAACTGGCCGTGCGTGCCGATGTAGATTCCGAAGAGAACGGAGAATCCGAAGATTGCAGTTGTGAAAACCTGTACCGTTTGACTCAGGGTGGCACGATCCTCGGAGGACTCAGTATTTTCCTGCTGCTCTTCTTCGTTGTGATCCTTACTTCCGGGCTCTTCTTCGGATTCGCGATCGGACTTCTCCGGCCTTAAAAGAAGCATGACTCCTGTTACGGCACTAAACAGGATGAACTCCTCGCCGAGAGTGTCGAAGCCACGGTAGTCGTAGGTGACGGCGTTGACTGTGTCGGTGGCGTGCCGCTCATAGACTGAGAGAGCAGAGATGAAGTTGCCATAGGGCCCGCGATACGTTCCCCAGGCGGGCAGATTGCGCGCGCCGGCGCAATAGATGGCCGCAACGCCAACGGCGCCGGCAGAGAACAGCAGCAGCCGTTGCTTCCTGGTCATTTGGGCTTATCCTTCGCCTTGCGTAGTTCGTCGCGGTGC
>JBAVUB010000028.1:0-8611 GCA_049696575.1 Acidobacteriaceae bacterium
CAGGAAAACCGAGCGGATAGCGTTCAGCGGATAGCGGACAGGAAAAACGAGCGGATAGCGTTCAGCGGATAGCGGATAGGAAAAACCTAGCGGATAGCGTTCAGCGGATAGCGGACAGGAAAAACGAGCGGATAGCGTTCAGCGGATAGCGGACAGGAAAAACGAGCGGATAGCGTTCAGCGGATAGCGGACAGGAAAAACCAGCGGATAGCGTTCAGGGGATAACTGATAGTAACTGCGAGCTGCTCGCATTCTGCGGACGGGGAGAATGGGTCGCCCTAAGCTTGGGTTGTGGAGGTGCCTGCTGTGGCGAAATCTTATCGTGAACTGATTGTCTGGCAACGGGCGATCGAGCTTTCGATCACCCTATATGAGCTGACCCGTGATTTTCCACGCGAAGAGATTTATGGCCTGACAAGTCAGCTAAGGAGAGCTGGTGTAAGCGTGGCGAGCAACATCGCCGAGGGTTGGGGCAGAGGCACGCGGCCCGACTACAGGAACTTTCTGTGTGTCGCGCGCGGATCCGCGCTCGAAGTGCAAACGCAACTGGTGATCGCCAGCAGGCTGGGATACGGACAGAACCGGAAACTGGCGCAGACGGAGGGGCTCGCGATCGAGGTGGGCAAGATGTTGTGGACGATGGTGGAGAAGATGGGAGCGGAAAAAGCGAGCGGATAGCGTTCAGCGGATAGCGGATAGGAAAGCGAGGGGATAGCGTTCAGCGGATAGCGGATAAAAACTCTCCGCCCTTATCCGCCCCCCTCTCCTATCCGCTATCCGCTCGTTTTATGGCTCTTCCCATAGTCATTCGAGTGGTGTATAACAGTTTCCCATAGGCATTCGAGTGGAGGGCGACCCGTGGTGATGAAACGACCCCCGGACGCGGGCGAGATTCTGCAGGGCACTCTGGACATGCTGATCCTGCGCACATTGGCGATGGGACCCGCGCACGGGCACACCATCGCTCAGGTCATCGAGCACACCTCTGAGAATGCACTGGAAGTGGAGCAAGGCTCTCTTTATCCGGCACTGCATCGGCTGGAGGACCGGGGCTGGCTTTCTTCGGAATGGGGCGTGAGCGAAAACAATCGGAGGGCAAAGTTTTACCGGCTGACTGCCAAAGGCCGGAAGGAACTCGGAGCTGCCGCTGGCCGGTGGCGCAGGATGACCCGCGCCATCGGGCTCATTCTCGGGGACTCGATTGAATCAGCAGAGGAGGAACGCAGATGACGCTACGCCGCTTTTCCGAACGCGCGAAAAAAGACGAGGACCTGGCGGAAGAGATCGATGCCCACCTTGCGCACGAGCAGGACGCGAACGCCGCGCGTGGACTCCCAACGGACGAAGCGCGCCGTCAGGCTCGTGTGCGCTTCGGGAATCCTCGCTCCACGCGGGAGCGTGTGTGGCGCTACCGTTCGTTGCCGTGGATCGACGATCTGTGGCGAGACTTCCGCTTCGCCATCCGGTCCCTTGCAAAGTCACCTGCCTTCACGGTCATCGCCATTCTTGTGATTGCGGTGGGAATCGGAGTCAACACCGCCGTCTTCTCGGTGATCAACGCAGTTCTGCTGAAACCTCTGACCTATCCCGACCCCCAGGCTCTGATGCAGTTGGTGAACACCAGCCGGCGGGGCAACTTTCCGGGCGCGAACATTCCCAAGTTCAATCTCTGGTTGCATCAGTCGAGCATCTTCCAGCAAGTGGCTGCCTACGATTTTGGCGGAGCGGGCATGAACCTGACGGGGAGCGACCATCCGGAGCAGGTGCAGTGCATCCACGTGTCGGCAGGCTACTTCGCGCTTTTCGGGGCACCGGTGGCCATCGGGCGCACGTTCACTTCCGCTGAAGACAGTCCGCACGGCGGCAATGAGGTGGTGCTCAGCTACGGGCTGTGGAAGAGCCGGTTCGGGGGCAATTCGAAAATCGTCGGTTCGACCATTCAACTCGATGGCGAGTCGTTTGTGGTGATCGGCGTGATCGGGCGCGGGTTTGTCACGGACACGCCGGCTGACCTCTGGGCGCCGTTTCAATTCGATCTCGCCTCGCATGACATGGCTCACTTCTTCACGGTTGCTGCGCGTCTGAAGCCGGGCGTGACGGTGGGCCAGGCGAACGCGCAGCTGCGGCTGGCGGCGGATCAGTATCGGCGGCTGTATGGCGCCAACTCTCTGCCGGCCGATGGGGGCTTCGGGGTGGTTTCGCTGCAGGAGTCGATGATCGGCGACACACGCTTCCCCCTGCTGGTCCTGCTGGGCGCAGTGGGCTTCGTTCTGCTGATCGCGTGCGCGAATGTTGCGAACCTGCTGCTGGCGCGAGCGGCGGCGAGAAAACGGGAGCTGGCGACGCGGGCTGCCCTGGGCGCGGGGCGCGGCCAGATCGTGCGCCAACTGCTCACCGAGAGCCTGACGCTGTCTCTGGCGGGCGGCTTGCTGGGGCTCATTCTGGGATTCGCCGGGGTGCGTCTGCTGCTCAGGATCAATCCGGGCGACATTCCGCGGCTCGGCGAAAATGGGGCGGCGGTCACGCTCGATCCCAACATTCTGCTCTTCACTCTGGGGATCTCTGTGCTGACCGGAATCTTGTTCGGCCTGGCGCCGGCGATCAGCGCTTCGCGTCCTAATCTGGTGACGGCGCTGAACGAGAATTCCAGTCGCTCCGGTCTGGGCTTTCGCAGCGGCAAGCTTCGGTCCACGCTGGTGGTGTGCGAGATGGCGCTGGCTTTGATTCTGGTGATCGGAGCGGCGCTGCTCATCCGCACGTTCCAGAAGCTGCAGGCGGTCGATCCTGGTTTCACCACGGACAATGTACTGACCATGGCGATGTCACTCAGCGGCGATCGCTTTCAGAAAACCGCCCCGGTGGCCCAGATCATTCGTGAAGGCAGGGAGCGGTTGATGGCGGTGCCTGGGGTGGTGGACGCGGGGGTCACGAACGGGCTGCCGATGTTCAGCGGTTTCGGAATGACATTTGATGTTGTGGGCCGGCCAAAGACCAACACACCTTATACAGGCGGGGCAGGATTCTTTTCCACTTCGTGGAGCTATTTTGAGACGTTCAAAATCCCCGTGCTGCGCGGCCGCGCATTCACCGAGCAGGACACGGGGTCGGCTCCTCTGGTGGCCATCATTAACGAGGCGATGGCCAAACAGTATTGGCCGAAAGGCGAACCGCTGGCGGACCGCATCCAGATCGGCCCGGGGGCCGGCCCTGCGTTTGCTGAGGGACCGCGCCAGATCGTCGGCATCATCGGGGACACCCACGATCGTGGGCCGGACAGCGATCCGTTCCCCAGCATGTACATCCCGCTCTCGCAGATGCCGGACCTCGAAACCGCCCTGAACTCGCGGGTTACGCCTTTGTGGTGGATCATTCGCACCCAGGTCGAACCGCATACCCTTGTGGCGCCGATCACGACCGCGCTGCGCGAAGCCAGCGGGGGTCTTCCCGTGGCCCACATTCGTACGATGAAGGAAATCGAGGCGGGTAACACCGCACGGCAGCGCTTCAACATGCTCCTGCTCATCGTTTTCGGATCGGCGGGACTTCTGATGGCGGCCATCGGGGTGTATGGGGTCATGTCGTATTCGGTGCAGCAACGCACCCAGGAACTGGGGGTGCGGATGGCGCTCGGGGCCCAGGCCTGGAACCTGCGGAACATGGTGATCGGCCAGGGCATGATGCTGGCGGGCATGGGGGTGGTGCTGGGCATTGGGGGAGCTTTTTGGTTGACGCGGTTCCTGGCCAGTTTCCTGTTCGGAGTGAAACCGTGGGATCCGGTTGCGTTTGTGGTGACTCCGCTGTTTCTGAGCGCGGTCGCACTTTGCGCGGTGTGGATTCCGGCGCGGCGGGCCACTCGGGTCGATCCGATGACGGCTCTTCGGCTGGAGTAGATCCGAAGATCCGCGCAGGTTGTGGGCAGCTGGCGGCCGGGAACGACAAAGCGGAAAGCGGATAGCGGATAGCGGATAGCGGATAGCGGATAGCGGATAGCGGATAGTTTTCAGAGAGGCGGCATTCGGAAAAAGGTTGCCGGCGCCAGGTGCGGCGATGGGGCAGAATGGTGCTGCAGGTTTTCTCCCCCCGAATTGAGGATGCGTATGGCGACGGTGAAGTCGGTTGTGGAGGAGTTGCGGGCGAAGGGGAAGGAGAAGACGCGCGCGATCTATGTGCGGCATGGGATGCCTGCGGATGAGCGGACGCTGGGGGCGAGCGTGGCGGACATGAAGGCGATCGCGAAGACGCTGCGCGGGGAGCAGGCGCTGGCGATGGAGTTGTATGGGACGGGGATCTTCGAGGCGCGGTATCTGGCGGGGATGGTGGCCGATGGGCGGAAGATGACGCGGAAGGAGCTGGACGCCTGGGCAGAGGGGGCGGCGGGGATGCCGATGATCGCGGAATACACGGTGCCGTGGGTGACGATTGAGAACGCCGCGGGGCGCGAGCGCGCGGCGAAATGGATTGAGTCAAAGAAGGAGCATGTGGCGGCGGCGGGTTGGTCGACGTGGGCGGGGCTGGTGGCGACGCGGCCGGATGAGGAACTGGATCTGGGGGAGTTGAAGAAGCTGCTGGGGCGGGTGGTGAAGGAGATTCACGGGGCGAAGAATCGGGCGCGGTACACGATGAATGTGTTTGTGATTTCGGTGGGAGGGTATGTGAAGCCGCTGCTGGGCGAGGCGAAGGCGGCGGCGGCGAAGATTGGGGATGTGTCAGTAGATGTGGGAGAGACGGCGTGCGAGGTTCCGGTGGCTGCGGCGTACATCGCGAAGATGGAGAAGATGGGTCGGGTGGGGAAGAAGCGGAAGACGATGCGGTGCTGAAGAGCAGGGAATAGGGAATAGGGAATAGTAAAGGCGGCTTAGGGGGATGGAGCGGGTGAGGGGACTGCTGGGGAGCCGGTGAAGGCGAGGGTGAGGACGGTGATGTCGTCTTCCTGGCCGAAGGCCTGGGCGGCTGCTGCGATTTGTTGGGCGGATTGGGTGCTGATTTTTTGGGTGCGGTCGAAGCCGAAGAGTTCGCCTGCGGGGTTGCGGGCTTCGGGGACTCCGTCGGTGACAAAGGTGAGGGTATCGTTGGGGGCGAGGTGGAGGGTGGTTTCCGCGTAGTCGGCGTTGGGGATGAGGCCGAGGGGGAGGCCGGGGTCTAATTTGATCTCGTCACCGTTACAGTAAGGGGCGAGATGGCCTGCATTTGCTACCGTGACGGTGCCATTTTCCGCGATGAGCGCGCAGAGGCAGGTGACGAAGCCGCCCTGCATCTGGCCGACGAGGCCGCGATTGAGCGCGGCGAGAATGCGGGCAGGCGGGAGTGCCGGCATGGTGCGGAGGGCGCCGATGACTAAATTCACGGTCAGAGCCGCTTGCAGGCCTTTTCCGCTGACGTCACCGACGACGACCAGGATGCTGCGCGGCTCTTCGGGGCGAACGTAGAAGAAGTCGCCACCGACATGCCTGGCGGGTTTGTACGCGGTGTCGACGCGAAAGCCGGGAACGTCCGGAACCTTTTCAGGAATCAGCAACTGCTGCACGGTTCGTGCTGCTTCCAGCTCGCTCTTCAGCTGATCTTCCTCGTGACGCGAGCGCGCAAACCGAAGTACCACGATGCCCATAATCGCAAGCAGCAGAACCCCGATCGACAGCTCGTACAGGCCGAAGGGGAACGGCCAGGTGAAGGTGCTGTTCCAGAAGGTCCAGTAAGGCTGGATCCATGAATGGCCGGCGGTAAGAATCACCCAGAGCGCGTCATTCACCCAGTTCGCCAGGGTGTTCAGTCCCACCGGAACCAGCAGCAATCGAGCATCGGGATCGCGGCGCCTGACACCCGCAATCAACATGGCCACGGGCGCGATCGTCAGCGGGAGGTTCACCAGGATAAAGATGAGGTTGCCGGTCGAAACCGGCAGATTGCGCAGCGCGGGCAGAGTCCACATCATCCCGTTGAGCGCTACTGCGACTAAACCGACCCGGATCCATACGGTGCGCCGCGCGCCCAGCATCATCCAGATGAACATCAGGAAGCTGAAGAACCCTGCAACAGCAAGGCCATCAATCCCCGCCTCGCTTTCGAGTGCCGGCAGAGCGTGAAATGCCGCGTAGCAGTTCGCCAGAGACCAGCCTCCGAAGAAGAAGCCGGCCAGTCCATACCAAAGGTAAAGACGTTCCCTGGGTCGCATCAGGAAGAGCGCAAAGCCGGCGATGCCGTAGAGGAAATTGAGCAGAGCCAGGTAGCCCTGCACTGTCAGCTCCCGGAATGTATTGCTGTCCTCGAGCCTCATCCAGTCCTTCAACTGGGTGGCATCGCCAATGCGGGGCGCGCTTGACATCCCTCCGCCGAAGTACATCGCCCAGCGCGGCCAGTGCCAGACGCGGATGGCAATCTCCATTTCGCCGGCCTGAGTCTGAGGCAACAGCACCAGTTGATGGTGGGGGTCGTAGATGGTCGCGTTAGGCGGAAAGCCGCCGAAGGAGCCCAGCAGCTTGCCATCCGCAAAGACCTGGTAGCTGGTCATGATGCGGGGGATGTAAAGGCCGAGCTGCGGGTGCGCGGGCGGGAGTATCACCTTGAAGCGGTACCAGGCAAAGCCACCGTAATCTTTGTAGCCCTGGTCGCTCCAGCTTTTTTCGGAAGAAATGAGCGGCCAGGTGGAGTCGTCCAGTGCGGGCTGAGACCAGCGGGGATCGTCGCCGGTATGGAAGCGCATGAGGCCATCGAGGGGCGCCATCTGCACGCGGTCCTGCTCCATGTTGAAGACCTGGGCGCGCGCGGGCAGCGCCAGCACGGCGGCCAGCGGGAGGTAACAGCAGAGGAGCAGCGCCGGGCGGAATCGTGCGGCCATCCACGCAAGTGCGGGCATGAGGGATTGGTTCCTTGGGGGATGAGGAGATAGTACCAGGAGCGAGCGGATAGCGAAAGACGAGCGGACAGCGGATAGCGTTCAGCGGATAGCGAAAAGACGCTTCGGGGTGCGGCGGAGTGGGGGCCTGTGGCTCGGTGCTGAGTTAGTACGCGAGGGCGCAGCCGTCGGCGCGCATTTCGCTTCCGGCGGCGTAGACGCGTCCGGCGTAGGGACCGTCGGGGTGGCCGCGGAGCTCGATGCATTCGTAGCGGCCGAAGCCTCCGTCGCTCGTGCCCATGGGCCAGCCTAGATCGATGAGGGCTTGGCGGGTCGCGGCGGGGATTCCGGATTCGAGGCGGAGGATTCCTTTGGCGTCGAGGTTGGGCGGGTCTTCTCCCATGGATTGCGAGGAGCCTTCGTGGTGCCAGCGGGGCGAGTCGGCGGCGGATTGCACATCGAGGCCGTAGTCGACGCGGTTGACGATGATTTGGGTTTGTCCCTGGGGCTGCATGTCTCCGCCCATGACGCCGAAGGCGAGCCAGGGTGCGCCATTGCGGGTGGCGAAGCCAGGAATGATGGTTTGGAAAGGGCGCTTGCCGGGGGCGTAGATGTTGGGGTGTCCATCCTGGAGAGAGAAGAGCTCGCCGCGATCCTGAAACATGAAGCCGAGGCCATCGGCGACGAGGCCGGAGCCCATGCCGCGGAAGTTGGACTGAATCTGGGAGACCATCATGCCGTCGGAGTCGGCGGTGGAGAAGTAGGTGGTGTCGCCGTGGCTGGGGGCCTGGCCGGGATAGATGGGGGTGAGGATTTTGTCGAGGCTAATGAGTCGGGCGCGTTCTTTCGCGTAGTCCTTTGAGTTGAGCCAGTCGATGGGGATTTTGGCGAAGTGGGGATCGGCGTAGTAGCGGGCGCGGTCCTCGTAGGCGAGGCGCTTGGCTTCGGTCATGACGTGGAGGGCCTGCGGGGACTGGAAGCCCATGCCGCGGAGATCGAAGTTCTCGAGGATGTTGAGCATTTGCAGAGTGGCGAGGCCCTGGGTGTTGGCGCCCATACCGCAAACGTCGACGCCGCGATAGTTGGTGACGAGGGGATCGATCCACTCGGCCTGGTGGTCGCGGAGATCTTCTTTGGAGAGCCAGCCGCCGATGCGTTTGAAGTAGGCATCGATGGTGTCGGCGATGGGGCCGTCGTAGAAGGCGTCGCGTCCGCCCTCGGCGATCAACTTATAGGTGCGGGCTAAGTCGGGATTGCGGCGGACGTCGTATTCGTTGGGGGGCGTGCCGCCGGGAGCGTAGGTGTGCATGGCGTTGGCGGTTTCTTCGACGCCGGAGCCGGCGCGGAGAAAGATGGCGAGGTTGCGCTTGATGTACCAGCCGATGATCTGGGGGTTGGGCGCGCCGTTTTCGCAGTAATGGATGGCGGGCTCGAAGAGATCGGCCCATTTGAGCTTGCCGTAGCGCTGATGGAGGGCCCACCATCCGCCGAGCGCGCCGGGGGTGGAGACGGAAATGGCGCCGAGGGGCGGGATGACTCCGTTTTTTGCGCGGGCGCGGACGGTGACGAGGGAGAGAGACTTCGGGGATTTGCCGGAGCTGGCCATGGCGACGACTTTGGAAAGTTTTGGATCCCAGACGAAGGCGTAGCAATCGCCGCCGAGGCCGGAGCTGGTGGGTTCCATGAAACCGAGGCAGGCATTGATGGCGACGGCGGCGTCGACGGCAGAGCCGCCGCGTTTGAGCATGTCGATGCCGACCTGGGTGGCGATGGGGTGGGCGG
>JBAVUB010000029.1:0-7330 GCA_049696575.1 Acidobacteriaceae bacterium
CCCACGTTTACGTGCGGCTTCGACCGGTCAAACTTTTCCTTCGCCATAAAACTGATTCCCTTTCGTAGCTCGTACTGCCTGTTTCATCTCGGAGCGCCGGCGGTCCGGCACCAGCCCCAAAACCTGCCCTTACTTCCCCTGATTCCGCCCGATAATTTCTTCCGCAATCATCCGCGGAGCCTCTTCGTACCGCGCAAACTGCATGCTGTAGGAGGCCCGCCCCTGCGTCGATGACCGGATATCGTTCACGTATCCGAACATCTCCTTCAGCGGCACCATCGCCTTAATCACCTGCGAACCGCCGACGTGCTCCATGCCTTCGATCCGGCCGCGCCGCGAGTTGATGTCGCCGATAATCGTGCCCATGTGCTCTTCCGGCACCGTCACTTCCACCGCCATCACCGGCTCCAGCAATACGGGAGAAGCCTTCCGCGCCGCTTCCTTAAACGCCAGCGACCCGGCAATCTTGAAGGCCATCTCGTTCGAGTCGACCTCGTGATAGCTGCCGTCGTAGAGCGCCGCTTTGAAGTCCACCATTTCGTAGCCGGCCAGAATGCCGCCCAGCGCCGCCTCGCGAATACCGTGCTCAATCGGCTTGATGAACTCCTTCGGAACCGAACCGCCCCGGATCTCGTTGATGAACTCAACGCCCTTGCCCGGCTCGTTTGGCTCCAGACGAATCTTCGCGTGCCCGTAGTTGCCCGACCCACCCGTCTGCCGGATGTATTTCCCTTCGGCCTCGCTCACCTTGCGGATCGTCTCGCGGAACGCTACCTTCGGCTCGCCCACATTCGCTTCGACCTTGTGCTCGCGTTTCATGCGATCCACAAGAATCTCCAGATGCAGCTCGCCCATCCCGCTGATGATCGTCTGCCCGGAGTCAATATCGGTCCGCACCTTGAACGTCGGATCCTCCTCAGCCAGCCGAGCCAGCGCCACACCCATTTTTTCCTGATCGGTCTTCGTCTTCGGTTCCACCGCAACCGAAATCACCGGCTCCGGAAAATCAATCGCGCTCAGCGCAATAGCATGGTGCGGATCGCACAGCGTGTCGCCCGTCTTGATTTCCTTCAGGCCCACGCATGCGCAAATATCGCCCGCGTAGATTTCCGTGATCTCCTCACGCTTGTTGGCGTGCATCTTCACCAGCCGCCCCACGCGCTCGGTGCGTCCCATCCGCGGATTCAATATCGTGTCGCCTGTCTTCAGCGAGCCCGAGTACAGCCGGATGAAACCCAGCTTCCCGTACGGATCGTTGATCAGCTTGAACGCCAGCGCCGAAAACGGCTCGTCGTCCTTCGCCTCGCGCTTCAGCACCACGCCCGGATGATGCGGATCGATGCCTTCAATCGGCGGCACGTCCAGCGGGCTGGGCAGAAAATCCACCACTGCGTCGAGCAACGTTTGCACACCCTTGTTCTTGAATGCCGAACCGCACAGCACCGGGAACACCTTCATCTCGATGGTGGCCCGCCGCAGCGCCCCCTTCAGCTCTTCCGGCGTCGGCGTCTCGCCTTCGAGAAATTTGTGCAGCATTTCATCGTCGTTCTCGGCGACCGTCTCGATCAGCTGCATGCGAAATGCTTCTGCCTTTTTCTGCAGTTCCGCCGGCACCGGCTCCTCGTTGTACTCCGCGCCCAGCGTCTCGTCGTGCCACAGGATCGCCTTCATTTCAATCAGATCGACGACGCCCTTGAACTTCGCCTCCGCGCCGATCGGAATCTGCGTCGCCACCGGCCGCGCGCCCAATCGCTTGCGGATTGTCTCGATCACATGCTCGAAGTCCGCGCCCGCCTTGTCCATCTTGTTCACGAAGCAAATGCGCGGAACCTTGTACTTATCGCCCTGCCGCCACACCGTCTCGGTCTGCGGCTGCACGCCACTCACCGAATCGAACAGCGCCACCGCGCCGTCCAGCACGCGCAACGAGCGCTCCACCTCGGCCGTGAAATCCACGTGGCCCGGCGTATCGATAATGTTGATCCGAATATCCTTCCAGATGCAGGTCGTTGCCGCCGACGTAATCGTGATCCCGCGTTCCTGCTCCTGTTCCATATAGTCCATCGTCGCCGTGCCTTCATGCACTTCGCCGATACGATGGGTAATCCCCGTGTAATAGAGGATGCGCTCGGTCGTCGTCGTCTTCCCGGCGTCGATATGCGCCATGATTCCGATGTTCCGGCAACGATTGAGTGGTACTTGTCGAGGCACGATCTTCTCTCTTTGTTTCTTGCGGACTTCCCCAGTCCGCGGTTGGTTTTTTTCTGTTGCCTACTGCCTGTTGCCTATTGCCTGTGGATGAAAAGCGATCTTCGATCGCTTTTCACCACCTGTAATGCGCAAACGCCTTGTTCGCTTCCGCCATGCGGTGAACGTCTTCCTTCTTCTTCATCGCCGCGCCGCGCCCATTCGCCGCATCCAGCAGCTCGTTGCTCAGCTTGTCGATCATGCCTTTCTCGCCGCGCGCCCGCCCGTAGCTCACCAGCCAGCGAATCGCCAGCGACGTCCGCCGCTCCGGATTCACTTCCACCGGCACCTGATAGTTCGCGCCGCCCACGCGCCGCGTCTTCACCTCGAGCAGCGGCTTGCAGTTCTCCACCGCCTTCTTAAAGAGCGTCAGCGCATCCGTCCCGCCGCCCTTCTCCTCCAGGTTCTTCATGGACGTATAGAAAATCCCCTGCGCGGTCGACTTCTTCCCCTCATACATCATCGAGTTGATGAACTTCGTCACCAGCGTCGAGCTGTACACCGGATCCGCCGCCACTTCCCGCTTCGCGATATGTCCTTTTCTCGGCATGCGCTATTCCCTGCTCCCTGTTCCCTGTTTCCTACTTCTTCGCGCCCTTGGCCCGCTTCGTCCCATACTTCGACCGGCTCTGATTCCGCCCCGCCACTCCAACCGAATCCAGCGTCCCGCGCACCACGTGATAGCGCACGCCCGGCAAATCCTTTACACGCCCTCCGCGGATCAGCACAATCGAGTGCTCCTGCAGATTGTGCCCGATCCCGGGAATATAGGTCGTCACTTCAATCCCGTTGGTCAGCCGCACGCGAGCCACTTTCCGCAGCGCGGAATTCGGCTTCTTCGGCGTCTGCGTATAAACCCTCGTGCACACTCCGCGCCGCTGCGGCGATCCCTGCAGCGCCGGGGACGCCGTCTTGTATCGCGGCGCCGTCCGCCCTTTTTTCACCAGCTGATTGAATGTCGGCAAACCAAACTCCTTCTTCCCAAAGCGCAACCACCCAAAACTCACGCGCGCACAAATCAGCCGCTTCGCCTGCGATCCCGAATCGAAATCCCGATTCAGGCCGCACGAAGGACCATCTGCTTCGCGTCCGCTTCCACTTCCCTGCTCAGACGAGAACCTGCGACGGTGACCGAGCGTGCCTTCAGCCCCGCAACCCTGCAGGGCCCACGGAACAGCCGATTCCGTTTCGAAGTTCCGGCCCGCATAGCTCGTCAAGGGTGACGAGTGTCGCGAGGCCCCGATGCGATCCAACTGCGATCCAGCGGCCGTGCAAACTACCGGAGTCGCACTGCGCAACCCCTCACGATCCGCGCTGCCTCCCCGCCTCGCCGCCCATCGTACTGGCGCAAAAGTGGGTTACAGACAGCTTTTTGAGAATAGCATAGTTGGCGTTCCGGTCAAAATCCGCAACCCGTCTTTCCACAAAATTCCCGCCGTCCTCACCCACACCCAGCCCCGACCGGTCGATCCCCATCCTGAAACACCACGCTAGAATCGCTCATGCTCCATCTCTGGCTGCACCTGGACGATATGCGCATGGTGCAGTTCAAGGCCGGCCTGGCCGCCGTCGGCGCTCTTTTGCTGTTCTGGTATTGGGTCGCCGAGCAGGACCCTCGCGGGCGGCGCGTGCGCGACGCCCTGCTGATCGTCATCGGCATCGTGTCCTGCGCGTCGTGGTGGAACCTCGGCCGCTTTCATTTCACCGGCTCGTACATCATCCACTACCACGAGTTCTATCACTATTACCTCGGCGGCAAGTACGCGCCCGAGCTCGGCTATACGCGCCTCTACGATTGCACCCTCGTGGCCGAGGATGAGTACGCGCATCCCGGGCCTCGCCTCGCACACCTCACCATCCGGGATCTCCGCAACAACGTGCTCGTCCCGGACGCGCCTGCCCTGGCGCATCCCGAAGACTGTAAGCAACACTTCTCCCCGCAACGCTGGCAGGGGTTTATGCGCGACTCGCAGTTCTTCTGGCGCAGCGTCTCCTGGGCCAAAATGTCCGACATTCTCCAGGACCATGGCTACAACGCCACCCCGGTGTGGCGCCTGCTCGGCGGCTTCCTCGCCAACCGCGTTGGCGAGCTCAACTCAACAACGGCATTCCGCTTGTCTCTGATCGATACAGTTCTGCTCTTCGCCATGATGGCCGCCATCGCGTGGGCCTTCGGCTGGCGCACCTTATGTGTCGCGCTCCTGTTCTTCGGCACCAACTACCCGGCCCGCTACTTCTGGACAGGCGGCGCCTTCCTGCGCATGGACTGGTTGCTCGCCACCATCGTGGGCATCTGCCTGATGAAGCGCCACCGCCCCTTTGCCGCCGGCCTGGCGATCGCTTACGCCTCCCTGCTCAGAATCTTTCCCGCCTTTCTTGTCGCCGCCCTGATCCTGAAAATCCTCGTCGCTTCGGTGCGCGCGCGACGGCTGGTTTTCACCACCGCCCAACGCCGCTTCCTGGCTGGCGTCGCCATAGCCACCGTCCTGCTCGTGCCAATCGCATCCGTCTACGCCGGCCACGACTCCTGGCGCGGTTTCATCGCCAACAGCAGGAAGCATCTCGCCACCCCGCTCACCAACAATATGGGCTGGCACACCGTCGTCGCCTGGCGCCCTTCAACCCAGGAGTATCTGCTGCACGATCCCCACGCGCTCGATCCCTACGCCCGCTGGGGACAGGCGCAGCGCGACAACTTCCACGCCATGCGCCTCGTATTCCTGGCCGGATTGCTCGCCTACCTTGCCCTGCTGGGTGCAGCCGTCGAACACCATGACGACTGGGTCGCGCTCGTGCTGGGCATCGGCCTCATCCTTTTCGCGGCCCAGCTCACCTGCTATTACTTCATCATCTTCCTCGGATTTGGCCTCCTCTGGCCGTGGCTTCCCCGCAGCGGCAGTGCCCTGGCCTTTCTCAGTTTTGCCACCTGCGAATTCGGCCTGGCCTTTCCAGGCTGGGACAATTGCTACTTCGCCATCAGCGTTATGTACGTCGCGTTTGTCCTCGCGCTGACGGCCGCAGTCGCCTGGACCGGCCGCCAGCGTGCACAGGCGCAGCCCGGGCGGGCGCTCCCTCTGTCTCCCCTCTCCAACGTAAAGCCGGCTTGACATCCCCCTCCACCCCTGCTACTTTGATGTCAAGCCGACTTTCCATCACCACCGCGACACATCGGCTCCTTATAGATGGACCCCACTGTCCACAACCGCGTCCGCGAACTCCGCCTCGCTCACGACCTCACCCAGGAACAGCTGGCCGCCGCAGTCGGCGTCTCGCGCCAAAGCATTAATTCCATTGAGCGCGACCGCTATGTCCCCAGCCTCCCCCTCGCTCTCCTGTTGGCCCGCGTCTTCCGCTGCCCCGTCGACCACATCTTCAAACTCGAGAAACACCCCCTGAAAGAGGACCACGCATGAAACTCCCCATCCTTGGCGCCACCATCGACGAGCGCTTCCTCGACCACCGCCTCCGCTCCACCTCTCTCGGAGGCAAAGCCGCCGGCGTCCTCGCCATCGGCCTATTCCTGTATCACATCCTGCGCCAACACGACCTCCGATGGGAACTCCTCGCCATCGGCGCCACCATGGTCGCGGTCAAACTCGCCGCCATGGCCTGGTACCACTTCACCGACTAATCCACCGCAACCTATATAAGGAGACCACCATGTTCCCGCGCCTCGCTTCCAGCCGCAAAGCCCGCACCCTCCTCATCATTGGCCTGCTCTCGTTTGCCCTCTTCGGCATCTCGTACTCGTTCTCTCTCACCTTCGGCCTCAGCGCTTCCCCGCTCCACTTCCTCCGCGGATTCCTCCTCGGCCTCTCCATCGTCTTCATCCTCGCCGCGGCTTCCTTCCTCACCCACAACCGCAGCGCCGCCAAAAGCTGATCGCAAGCGCGCTCATCGTTTCACTCGGTTTCCGCTCGTTTCTCGCTCGCCTTTCCCTCGCTTTTCACTAGCCGCTCCCTCGTTTTAGCTACCCGCTACCGGCTACAGGCTACCGGCTGCTCTCCTGCTGTACCCTGCTTCCATGCTCGACCGCCGCGCGTTCCTCTCCGTCTCCGGCCGCTTCGGCCTCGCCTCCACCCTCTTTCCCGGAGCCCTCTACACCCTCGCCACCCAGGCTGACGCCGCAGCCCAGGTCGCAACCCCGAACGAGAAGCCACACCCTCTCAAAATCACAAACGAAATGATCGACCAGGCCGCCGCCCTCGCCGGCATCGCCATCGCCGACGAAACCAAGCAAGCCATGCTCGACGGCCTCAACCAGCAGCGCGACGGCTACGACGCCATCCGCAAACTGCACCTCCCCAACAGCGTCGCGCCCGCCTTCGTTTTCGATCCTCTGCCCCCCGGCGCAACCGTCAACGCCGAACGAGCCAGGCCCGTCTACAGCAAGGCGCCAGCGACCCTCACCGCTCCGTCGAACCTCGAAGACCTGGCCTTCGCCTCCGCCATGGATCTCGCCGACCTCCTCCACCGCCGCAAAATCAGCTCTACAAATCTCACCGAGATGTACCTTGCGCGCCTGAAGCGCTACAACCTCATCCTCCTCTTCGGCATTACCCTCACCGAAGACCGCGCCCTCACCCTCGCCCGCGAAGCCGACGCCGATCTGGCGCGCGGCCACTACCGTGGTCCGCTCCACGGCCTGCCCTGGGGCGCCAAAGACCTCCTCGCCGTCAAGGGCTATCCCACCACATGGGGCGCTGGCGGTTTCGAGCACCAAACCATCGATGAAGACGCAACCGTCGTGAAGCGCCTCGACGCAGCCGGCGCGGTCCTCATCGCCAAGCTCACCCTCGGCGCGCTGGCTATGGGCGACAAATGGTACGGCGGACGCACCCGCAATCCCTGGAATCCCAAACAAGGTTCGAGCGGCTCTTCCGCCGGACCCGCATCGGCGACATCGGCCGGTTGCGTCGCGTTTTCCATCGGCTCCGAAACCCTGGGTTCCATCTCCTCGCCCTCCACCCGCTGCGGCGTCACCGGCCTGCGCCCCACCTTCGGCTTCGTTCCCCGCACCGGCGCCATGGCCCTCAGCTGGACCATGGACAAGCTCGGCCCCATCTGCCGCGCCGTCGAAGAC
>JBAVUB010000030.1:0-8223 GCA_049696575.1 Acidobacteriaceae bacterium
GGAGAGTAGTCATCTCTTCACGTTCACCAGGAACGCCACAGCATCCTTCGCCAATGGATCGCGGCGCAGCACGCCCGACCCGCGACGGCTTCGATCGGAAGAATAAATCGCCGCCAGAACGAATAGAGCAGCGACTGCGCCGTCGATAACACTCGGCAACAAGATCCCGTAGGTTTCTTTCCCAGAGAGAAGAAATACCACGGCTCCCGGAAGCACGGGCCAGAAGATGAGCCGATGCCGGTAAGCCTTCATGCAGATTCCCTCACTGAAACACGTTTGTCCGCACCAGCCGGTTTCACATGGGGAGACGGTTTCTACGAGGAATTCGTTCGGAAAGGCGCTCCGGTGCGATGATGAAGAGTCCTGAAATTACTGACGACGACTCGTGCGCGTATCGCTTTTCATCACCTGCTATAACGACACGCTCTTCCCGGCCACCGGCCAGGCCGTCGTGCGCCTGATCGAGCGTCTTGGGCACACCATCGACTTCCCTCTGGAGCAAACCTGCTGCGGGCAGATGCACTACAACACCGGCTATCAGCAGGAAGCCATGCCCCTGATGCGCCGCTTCGTCGAGATTTTTCGTGACGCCGAAGCCGTCTGCATTCCATCGTCGTCCTGCGTCGCGATGATCCGCGACCACTATCCGAAAATGGCCGCCGAGCAAGCCGATCCCGGTTTGGCCCGCGCCGTCGACGAACTGCTGCCCCGCATCTACGAGCTGACCGAGCTTCTGGTGCACCGTTTCGGCCTCGAAGACGTGGGGGCGTATTTCCCGCATCGCGTCACCTACCACGCCAGTTGCCACTCGCTGCGCAGCCTGCATCTCGGCGATGTGCCACTGCGGCTGTTACGGAATGTCCGCGGCATCGAGCTGGTCGACCTGCCCAACGTCGACCGCTGCTGCGGCTTCGGCGGCACCTTCGCCATCAAAATGGGCGACGTCTCGGCCGCTATGCTCGCCGACAAAATGAAGGACGTGGAGAATACCGGCGCCGAAGTCATCACCGCCGTCGACACTTCGTGCCTGATGCATATCTTCGGTGGCCTGCACCGGCAGCGAGCCGGCGTGCGCATGGCGCACATCGCGGAGATTCTGGCCCCGACGGAAAAGGACGAAGGAGCCGGCGCATGACCATTCGTGTCGGCGAGGCTGCATCCGCGCTCTCCTTCCAGAAAGCCGCGCTGCCGCTGCTCGAAGATGCGCAGCTGAGGAAAAACGTCCGCCATGCCACCGACGTGATCCAGCGCAAGCGCGGCATTGTCGTGGGCGAAACGCCGGACTGGCAGGAGCTGCGCACCGCGGCCAGCGCGATCAAGGCGCACACGATGCGCCATCTCGACCGCTACCTGCAGCAGTTCGAAAAAGCCTGCACCGCGGCGGGCGGGCAAGTCCACTGGGCTGCCGACGCCGACGACGCCAACCGCATCATCGTTGGTCTGGTGAAGCAGTTCGGTGGCAGCGAGGTCATCAAGGTCAAGACCATGACCTCGGAGGAAATCGAGCTCAACGAGGCGCTGGAACGCGAGGGCATCCGTCCGCACGAGACCGACCTCGCCGAAGTCATCGTGCAGCTCGGCGGCGATAAGGGTTCGCACATCGTCGCGCCCGCGGTACACAAGAACCGCAGCCAGGTACGGGAAATTTTCCGTGAGCGCATGAATCTCCCCGACCTGAGCGACGATCCCGAGGAGCTGACTGCCGCGGCGCGGCACTATCTGCGCGAAAAATTCCTGCGCGTCAAGATCGGCGTCTGCGGGGCGAATTTCCTCGTCGCGGAAACTGGCAGCGTCTGCATCGTCGAGTCGGAAGGCAACGGCCGCATGTGTCTCACCATGCCCGACGTGCTGATCTCCATTGCCGGCATCGAGAAAACCATCCCAGCTTTCCGGGATATGGAAGTTTTCCTGCAGTTGCTGCCCCGCTCCGCGACCGGCGAGCGCATGAATCCCTACAACTCGCTGTGGACCGGCGTCCGCCGCGGCGATGGCCCGCAGCATTTCCACGTCGTCCTGCTCGACAACGGACGCACTCGCATCCTTGCCGATCCGGAATCGCGCCAGACCCTGCACTGCATCCGCTGCGGCGCCTGCCTCAACACCTGCCCCGTCTATCGCCAGACCGGCGGCCACGCCTATGGCTCGAGCTACTCCGGGCCCATCGGCGCTATTGTGACACCGCAGTTGTTACAAATGCAGCACGGACAGTCGCTGCCCTTCGCGTCTTCGCTCTGCGGCGCGTGCTATGAAGTCTGCCCGGTAAAAATCAACATCCCCGAAGTCCTCATCCACCTGCGCGGCCGCGTCGTGCGCGAGCAAAAAAGCACTCTCGACCCCGAAGCGCTGGCCATGAAGACGGCCGCGGCCATCTTCACCAGCCGCGCGCGCTTCGAAGCAGCACAGCGCCTGGGACGCATCGCCCAGTGGCCGCTCGTCTCGAAAGGATGGATGCGCAATCTACCCGGCATGCTGGGCAACTGGACCCGCGTCCGCGATCTGCGCGCTCTGCCGCAGCAAACCTTCCGCGAGTGGTGGAAGGCGCGAGCGAAAACTGGACAAGCCCAGGCCAAGAGGAAAAACCACCATGCCTGACGCACGCGCAGCCATTCTCGAGCGCATCCGCTCCGGCCTGGCCGACGTCGGTCCCACCGACCCCGACTACACCACCATCCCCCGCACCTACATCCGCGCAGGACAGCTCGACCTCGAAGCCCGCCTCCACCTGCTCAAAGAACGTCTCCGCGATTACGACACCAACGTCGTTGAAACCGACGCCGCCCATCTCCCCGCAACCATCGCCGCGGTCCTCGCCAGCCACCAACAAAAGAACGTCATCGCGGCCGACGAACTCCCGCAGGAAATCCTTCCCGACAACTTCCCCTTCATTGCCGAACGCAACGCCAGCCTCGACACCCTGAACGCCTGCGATGGCATCGTCACCCGATGCAGGATCGCCATCGCATTCACCGGAACCATCGTCCTCACCCACGGCCCAGGCGAAGGTGCGCGCCGCCTCACCCTCGTTCCCGATCGCCACCTCTGCATCGTCCGCGCGGAGCAGGTTGTGGAAACGGTGCCCGAGGCCATCGATCGCCTCGCTCCCTTCGCCACCCATCCCCTGACCTTTATTTCCGGTCCCTCGGCCACGGCCGACATCGAAATGACCCGCATCCGCGGCGTCCATGGACCCCGTTTTCTTGACGTTGTGCTGGTGCAGTGAAAGCACATCGCACCTGATTTGGTTTTCCGTCGTCCGGCGCCCAGAACCCTGTTTTCCCGCCCGCCGGTAACCATCGTACCGTCCCGGTGACCTCTATCTAAGGCCTGTATTGCCTGCTACATGCGAAAATATGAATCGTCTGTTATGCTCGGTGGTTCGCGTGATACAGTTCCTGAGCGCGGCTCGGGGTATCCCACGCGGAGAGCTTTAACCCTACTTTCCTGGAGGTTGTGTGCCCGTCAACGCCTGGGTGTGTTTTTTTGTTGCCATCAGCGCCATCGCGCTCCTTGTTGCGTGGTTATTCACACGAGTACGGCTCGCTTCTGACGCGGGCACACCCGCCATGCAGCAAATTGCCGCCTCTTTTAGAGCGGCCACGAGAGGAACTATGATCAACCGCCTGTTCTCGTCACGCTGGGCCCGACTCGCCGGCGCCCTTGCCACCCTCACCCTGCTCGGTCAGGGCGCAGCTTTTGCGGCGGACGAACCCGTCGGCGGGGAAGCTAATCTGCAGCTTCCGGATTTGAGGCAGGTTCACTTCTTTGGCATGAATGGCCACACCCTGCTCCTCTTCGGGCCTCTGGCCTGTATTTTGGGCATGATTTTCGGCCTCTTCATGTACGTCCACCTGAAGGGCCTGCCCGCCCACCGATCGATGCTCGAGGTTTCGCAGCTCATCTGGGAGACCTGCAAGACCTATCTGCTCCACCAGGGCAAATTCCTGCTCCTGCTATGGTCGTTCATTGCGGTCGTCATCCTCGCCTATTTCGCCGTGTTGCTGCACTTCAGCGTGCTGCGCGTAGTCATCATCCTTGCCTTCAGCGTGCTGGGAATGGCGGGCAGCTACTTTGTGGCCTGGTTCGGGATCCGGCTGAATACGCTGGCGAATTCCCGCGCTGCCTGGGCTTCGCTGGGCGGCAATGCGTATCGCGCCTTCAGCGTTCCGCTCAAGTCGGGCATGAGCATCGGCATGATGCTGATCTCCGTCGAGCTGCTGATGATGTTCATCATCATTCTCTTCGTTCCCGGTGACTATGCCGGGCCGTGTTTCATCGGCTTTGCCATCGGCGAATCGCTCGGCGCCGCCGTGCTTCGCCTGGCCGGCGGCATTTTCACCAAGATTGCCGACATCGGCGCTGACCTTATGAAGATCGTCTTCAAGGTCAAAGAGGACGATGCCCGCAACCCAGGCGTGATCGCCGATTGCACCGGAGACAATGCCGGTGACTCGGTCGGTCCCACCGCCGACGGCTTTGAAACCTACGGCGTGGTTCAGGTCGCCCTCATCGCCTTCATCATCCTCGGCGCGAAAAGCGCTGAAGTGGGCGTCAAGCTGCTCGTCTGGCTGTTTGCGGTGCGCGTGGCCATGCTGCTCACCGCCGTGGTGGGTTATTACCTGAACGGAGTGATCGCCCGCGCGCGCTACGGCAAAAGGGAGCAATTCAACTTCGAAGCGCCGCTCACTTCCCTGGTTTGGATCACTTCCCTCGTCACCATTGCCGCCACCTACCCGGTCACCTATGCCCTGCTCTCGACTTTGGGGGGCGACCCGTCACTCTGGTGGAAACTCGCCACCATCACCTCCTGCGGAACCGTGGCTGGAGCTCTCATTCCCGAACTGGTCAAAGTATTTACGTCCACCGAAGCCCGCCACGTGAAAGAGGTCGTAGCCTCGGCAAGGGAGGGTGGCGCTGCTCTCGGTCTGCTCTCTGGGTTTGTCGCCGGGAATTATTCCGCCTACTACCTGGGACTGGCCGTCGTCCTTCTCATGGCCCTTGGCTACGGAGTCAGCACCCTCGGATTTGCGAGCGTGATTCTGGCGGCGCCCATGTTTGCCTTTGGCCTCGTGGCTTTCGGCTTCCTGGGGATGGGACCGGTGACCATCGCCGTCGACTCCTTTGGGCCGGTCACCGACAACGCGCAGTCCATCTATGAGTTGTCGCTGATCGAGAACGAACCCGACGTCCCCGCCGAGGTCAAGAAGCAATTCGGCGTGACCGTGGATTTCGAGCGCGCCAAGAGGATGCTGGAGGCGGCCGACGGTGCCGGCAACACCTTCAAAGCCAGCGCCAAACCGGTGCTGATTGGCACGGCGGTGGTGGGGGCGACGACCCTGATCTTCGCCACCATTATGGCGCTGACCAACTCGCTAACCGAAAATGTGGACAAGCTCTCGCTGCTTCACGCTCCCTTTCTGCTTGGCATGATCACCGGCGGGGCGATCATTTACTGGTTCAGCGGAGCTGCCACCCAGGCCGTGACCACCGGCGCCTACCGGGCCGTGGAATTTATCAAGAGAAACATGAAGATCGAAGGCGCCGAGAAAGCCTCCACCGAAGACAGCAAGAAGGTGGTGGCCATCTGCACTCGCTATGCGCAAAGCGGTATGCTGACTATCTTCATCTCGCTGTTTTTTGCCGCCCTGGCTTTTGCCTTCCTCGATCCCTTCTTCTTCATCGGCTATCTGATCTCCATTGCCATGTTCGGGCTCTACCAGGCCATCTTCATGGCCAACGCTGGAGGAGCCTGGGACAACGCCAAGAAGATTGTCGAAGTCGAACTGCATGAAAAAGGCACGCCTCTGCACGAGGCGACCGTGGTGGGCGACCTGGTCGGCGATCCGTTCAAGGACACCGCCTCCGTGGCACTCAACCCGGTCATCAAATTCACCACACTCTTTGGCCTGCTCGCTGTCGAGTTAGCCGTCAAACTTTCGTCGACCAACCCGACCTTGACCCACGTGCTGGCGGCGGTATTCTTCCTCACATCTTTCTTCTTCGTCTACCGGTCGTTTTACGGCATGCGCATTCAGAGCGAATAACCCGGGTCGGAGCTTGCTGGCGGCTCAGCCAACAGCGCTGGCCGTCACCGAAGAACGAAGCACCGGAAGGCAGGGAGACCGCAGCACGCGGCTTCCCTGCCCTCGCTTTTCTCCGCAGACGAAACCGATGGCCCGTCCGGCTGGGTGAACCAGTCCTTGCTGTGCCCTGAGCCCTGTGCCCTGTACCCTGTCCCCTCAACTGGTACCCTCAAGTCATGATCAAGGGCATGACCTTCATTCGCCCGGTGCTCTCTCCCGCTCATTTCGAAGATCTGGTGAGTTTCTTTTCGGCGCTGGGCTTTGAGCCAGGCCGCGGCTGGGATCAGCCGCCCACGCGAGAAGGCACAGCAAGCCGCGGACGCCCCTTCCTCGCGCCCCTCGCCAATCTCGAGTTTGTCGACGGCGCTCTGCCCACCCTGAACACCGACCTCCTGATCGAAGTCACCGCCCTCGACACCGTCCACCACGTCGCCCAGCAGTGGCTCGAAGCCAAAGCTGACACCGCAAAAGCCCGCATCACCGCCATCGAAGACACCCACTGGAAATCTCGCCTCTTCACCGCCGAGGCGGTTCCTGGCTTTTCCGTCGGGTTCTGGGAGTGGCAGGATCCGCTCCGCGGCAAAGCCATCGCTCTCGCAGGCGACCTGAGCGCCGCGGACATGAGCTTCGCCATCGTCGTCGCCCGCTGGAACGCAGTCATCACCGAGCGGCTGCTGCAGGGAGCGCTCGATGCTCTGCTGCGCAGCGGCGCCAAACGCGACCAGATTCAGATCACCCACGTCCCCGGCTCCTGGGAAATTCCCGCCGCCGCCCGCCAGCTCGCCCAGACGCGCCGCTTCGACGCCATCATCACCCTCGGCTGCCTCATCCGCGGAGAAACCGCGCACTACGAGGCCATCTACAACGAGGTGGCCCGCGGCATCGGCCAGTCGCAGCAGGAAACCGGCATCCCGCACTCGTTCGGCGTCCTCACCTGCGAAACGCTGGAGCAGGCTCTCGATCGCGCCGGCCTCAAGAGTGGCAACAAAGGATTCGAAGCTGCGGCCGCCGCCATCGAAATGGCTTCCCTGCACCGAAAAATTTCCGGCAAACCACCGGAGCCCCGAGCATGACGCTCGTCGGCAAGCGCCGCAAATCCCGCGAACTCGCCATGCAGATGCTCTTCCAGGCCGACATCGGCCGCCAAACTCCCGACGAGGTCCGCAAGACCTTCTGGAAGGCCCGTGAAGAGGGCGACGAAGCGACGCGCGGGTTTGCCGAAGATCTCTTTCGCGTCGCCACGGCGCGCGAAGCGGAAATCGACGCGCTTCTCGAGCAGCACTCGAAAAACTGGCGGCTCAAGCGCATGCCCGCCGTCGATCGCAACCTCCTGCGCATGGCGGTCGCGGAGCTGCTCGGCTTCCCCGGCACGCCCGCTCCCATCGTCATCGACGAGGCGCTCGAGATCGCCCGCCGCTATTCCGCCCCCGAGTCCATCGACTTCCTCAACGGCGTCCTCGACGCCATCGCGAAGACCCGGCAATGACCGCCTCCGGCCACCGGCGTCGTTTTATTCTGAGTAAGTACACCGCATGAAGCTACTCGCCTGGCTCACGGAAACCTTCATTACCACCTTCGGCATTACCCGCCCGCGCCCTGAGCAGCAGCGCACCGCCCAGCTCCTCATCGGAGGCTTCCTGCTTGCCTTCATCCTGCTGGTCGCGGCCATCACCACGTTTCTCCTCGTCGAGATTCACACCGGACACTGAGCCTGAGGGCCTTTGTGGCTCTCTGGCTGGGCACCGCGCGAAGCACGAGCCACGGCAACTCTAGCCCACACTGCAATGGAGCTAACGACAGGGCCGGACGGTCTCGGAAACATGTCCTCGATCCCGTCCGGCGGCAGAACTAAGGTTGCAACGAACCTGGCTTCGACGCAACCTTATGGTTCTATCTGCCACACCGCGGCTGAGGTGCCTGGGCTTCCCTGGCTGGTGATGGCCGCCCCGTTCATCAGCCAGATATAGGCCTGCCCCGTCGTGCTGTTCCGCCACAGGATGCCCGCACGACCGCTGCGATCGTAGTCGCCCACGCCCTGAATGACCCAGCTGGAGGAGGCGGAGCCGACGCTCGCGCCGCTCGCGGTCGCGGTCCCGTTGATGAACCAGAGGTAGACCTGACCGCTGGTGCTGTTCCGCCACAG
>JBAVUB010000031.1:0-2773 GCA_049696575.1 Acidobacteriaceae bacterium
CCGACAGCGACATGCCTGCCATCGCCGCCCTGGCCTTCAGGCTGCGGTGCAGCGCATCCGGCACATTACGCACCTGGATCATTCTTGCCATGCTATGAGCCTATTTGCATGTGCAGCGCATGTCAAAGCGAGACGGACCCCGAATCGCAGCCCCGCCGGGTTCCCAAAAAACTGTTCCCTCCTCCTTGACAAACCATAACCATTAGGTTATGGTTTTCCTGTGCCTCTGGCCAATCCCAATCACGTCTTCCGCGCTCTCGCCGACCCCACCCGCAGAGCCATCTTCGAAGAACTGACCCGATCCGGCGAGCAAACCGTCCACGCCCTCACCCGCTACGCCGGAGTCTCCCAACCCGCCGTCTCGAAACACTTGACCGTCCTCAAGCACGCCAAACTGGTCCGCCATCGCCACGAAGGACGCGAAACCCATTACGCCGCTCAGCCCGATGCCCTCGCCCCCATGATCAACTGGCTCGACCACTACGGAGCCTTCTGGCGCGAACGTTTCGACCGCCTCGAAGACCTTCTCGAAAGGATGGACGATGAGCAATCCAGCTGAGAGCCCCACCACTCTCGTGGTCGAGCGCGTCTTCCCGCACCCGCCGGAAAGACTCTGGCGCGCCCTCACCGAAGGCCCGCTCCTCGCCCAATGGATGATGAACAATGACTTCCAGCCGGTCGTCGGCCGCAAGTTCCAGTTCCGCCGCGAGCCCGTGCCCCCCAAATTCGACGGCATCGTCGACTGCGAGGTCCTCATCGTCGACCCCCTCAGAAGCCTCTCCTATAACTGGGGCGTCGGCGGCGTCGATTCCAGCCTGCACTGGGTGGTCCTCTGGACCCTGACTCCGACAGAAGGTGGCACCCACCTCCGCATGGAGCAGTCCGGTTTCACTCCCGCGCAGCAGCCGAATTATCAAGGAGCAAAGTACGGCTGGCAGAAAATGTTCGACAATCTCGAAAGTCTCATCGGAAAGGTAGCCTAACCATGAAAGCAAAAAGCATAGCCTACTGGATCACAACCATCCTCGTTGCCTTCTCCATGGGCGGTGGCATCGCGCAGCTCGCGCGCGTCCCCGGCGTGGTCGACGGCTTCGTCCGCATCCTCCACTACCCAACCTACTTTGTCACCATCCTCGGGTTCTGGAAGGTCGCAGGAGCCATCGCCATCCTCATTCCCCGCTTTCCCCGCCTCAAGGAATGGGCCTACGCCGGCATCATCTTCGACCTCACCGGCGCAGCCGCTTCCAATTTCGCGGTCGGCGGCAGCGTCTTTCACATCCTCTCCCCTCTCATCGCCGCTTGTTTCGCCGTAACATCATGGGCGCTGCGCCCGCCCAGCCGCAAAATCGGCGTCCTCTTTCCCGGCGAACAAACAAACGCCGCCGTAGCCCCGCGAGCCGCCGACATAGCCTGAAGCAAACACCGACCGAATCCCCCTGACAGCAACAAGTAATCCCAAACTCAACCACCGCGGCCCCGCCCGCGACTCTAACAACAAGGAGCATCCGATGAAAATCAAACTCACCAGCGTCTTCGTCGACGACCACGAAAAAGCCCTGCGCTTCTACACCGATGTCCTCGGCTTCGTGAAGAAATCCGATTTCACCCAGGGCCCCTACCGCTGGCTCACCGTCGCCTCCCCCGAAGAACCCAACGGCGCCGAGCTCCAGCTCGCCCTCAACGACAAGCCAGCCGCCAAGGCGTACCAGCAGGCCACCTTCGAACAGAACCAGCCTGCCGCCAATTTCTTCACCGACGATGCCAAGGCCGACTATGACCGCATGAAAGCCCGTGGCGCCGAGTTCACCATGCCCCCCACCGACGTCACCTACGCCACCATCGCCGTCCTCAACGACACCTGCGGCAACCTCATCCAGTTCTCGCAGCTCAAGCGCTGGTAAAAAGTTTCAACGCGGGTGCCCCACGTCCCTGGTTCCGGGGACGTGGGTTTCAACGGGAACCGGGCTTCTTCAGCACCGAAGCCACCGCAGTGTTCAGCTCCACGGCCGCCCGGATCAACGCCTTAAAAGCCTTCTCGTTCACCTTCTCCCCTTCGTGAAAATCGATCGCCCGCCGCACCTTCCCCTCAAGGCTCGAATTGAACAAACACGCCGGATCATCCACCGACGCCCCCTTCGCAAACGTCAGTTTCACCGCCTTCTTATACGTCTCCCCCGTGCAGATCAGCCCCTCGTGCGACCACACCGGGTTCTCCCACTTCCACTCCTCCACCACCTGCGGATCGGCTGCGAGGATCAGCGCCCGCAGCCGCGCCAGCATCGCCCCGCGCCAGTCATCCAGCTCCTCAATCCGCGCGTCGATCCGCCGCGACGCAGAATCGACCTTCGCCGCACCACTCTTTTTCATCATGATGAGTGCCTCCCCCTCCGCTTCTCGTTTCTCCGCAAACATTCTATGCGCCCGCTACCTCATGCAAGCCCCACACCCGCCGCACGGTATAGTGATCCGGATGCGCCCCACACTCCGCCACCGTCTCTTCTCCGCGCTCGTCTGCGCCGCCCTCCTCGCCGCCGCCGCGCACGCAGCCCCGATCGAGGCCCACAAAGTAGCCAACCTCCCCGCCCTCCAACCCCTCCCCATAGCAACCGGCGGACGCATCCTCGCCACGCCATCGCCCACCCCCAATAACTTCGGTCCGACTAACTACACCTACCAGTGGCCCGGCACTTACTTCCGCGCCGCCTTCCACGGAACCCAGGTCTACTTCCGCGTCGTAGCAGGCAAGCAGATCCTCCACATCGTCATCGACAAC
>JBAVUB010000032.1:0-8177 GCA_049696575.1 Acidobacteriaceae bacterium
CATTGTGGGGATGAAGGGCTCGCGGACGATTGTGGCGATTAATAAGGATCCGGAAGCGCCGATTTTTGAGATTGCGGATGTGGGCGTGGTGGGGGATTTATTTCAGGTTGTGCCGGCGCTGACGGAAGAGATCAAGAAAGCGAAGGGCAGCCTGTAGCCTGTGGCCGGTAGCCTGTAGCGGGCTGATGGCTGGTGGAGCGTTCGGCTCAAGGCCGGTTGGCTAAGAGGCGGGGCGCGGCGCAATCCCGGGTCTGAAGGATCGAGGCCTGGGGCAGTCGCAGATGCATCTTTCCCGCTGTTAAGATAGTCGGTCCGTCATGACTGTTTTTCGTAAACCCATTGAGGGAATTGAGCGGCCGCAGATGGAGGCGGACGTGGTGATCGTCGGCGGGGGGCCGGCGGGGATGGCGTGCGCGCTGCGACTGGCGCAGCTGATCGACGAGCACAATGCTTCGGGCGTCGACGAGATGCTTTCGAAGGAAAACATCTACGTGCTGGAGAAGTCGCGCGAGGTGGGACAGCATTGCATGTCCGGTGGGCTGCTCGATCCGCGGTCGATGAAGGAACTGTTGCCGGGGTTCGAGAAGGAAGCGCCGCTCGATGCCGAGGTCACGAAGGAATCGGTGTGGTTTCTGACGAAGGGTGGGCAGTATAAGGCTCCGATTGTGCCGCCGCCGCTGCGGGATCACGGGAACTATGTCATCTCGCTGAACAAGTTCGCAAAGTGGATGGGGCAGAAGGTGGAAGAGGCCGGAATCACGGTGTTCACCGGGTTTGCCGGATCGGAGCTTCTTTGGGCGGATGACCGTCGCGACCCGGAGACGGCGCGCGTGCAAGGCGTGCTGACCGACGACAAGGGCGTGGACAAGGAGGGACAGCCGAAGGGGAATTTCGAACCGGGATACGAATTGCGGGCGAAGGTCACCATTTTGGCGGAGGGAACGCGGGGCAGTCTGGCGAAGGAGCTGATCGGCAAGCTGGGACTCGAAGATCCGGAGCACGCGCAGACTTACGGCGTGGGCATCAAGGAGCTGTGGGAGATTCCGGCGGGGCGGGTGGCGAAGGGCGAGGTGATCTACACGCTCGGGTATCCGCTGACGAGTCGCGAGTACGGCGGGGCGTGGATTTACGGGATTACGGACACGCTGGCGTCGGTGGGCTACGTGACGGGGCTGGATTATCAGGATCCGCGGATCGATCCGCATCATGTGTTTCAGAGCTTCAAGGAGCACAGGTTCGCGCGGCGGATTCTGGATAGCGGGAAGATGATCCGGTACGGCGCGAAGAGTCTCCCTTACGGGGGATGGCTGACGATGCCGCGGATTTACGGGAATGGATGGATGCTGTTGGGGGATTCGGCGAGTTTCCTGAATTCGCAGCGGCTGAAGGGGATTCATCTGGCGATCAAGAGCGGGATGCTGGCGGCGGAGGCGGCGTTCGATGCGCTGCTGTCGGGCAACAGCTCGGCCGATAGGCTCAGCGAATATAAGGCGGCGGTTGACAAGAGCTGGATTCGCGAAGAATTGTGGCCGGTGCGGAATTTCCACCAGGGATTCGAGCATGGGCGGCTGGAAGGATTGGTGAAGGCGGGGATTCAGCAGGTGATGCGGGGCGGGAATCTGGGGCCGGACGCGAAGAATCATGCGGGCTACGAGCAGATGAGGCGGCTGGACACGCTGGGTCCGGCACACGCGGACCGGGCGGCGATGGTTGGGAATGCAAAGGGCGATGGGAAGCTGACCTTCGATCGGCTGACGGATGTGTTTCATTCGGGAACGCGGCACGACGAGGATCAGCCGGTGCACCTGGTGGTGCAGGATCTGGATATCTGCAGCGATCGCTGCACGAAGGAATTCGGGAATCCGTGCCAGTATTTTTGCCCGGCGGCGGTTTACGAGATGGTGGAGGGCGCGCATGAGGGAGCGGGCGGCGCGGGGAAGGAGCTGCGGATCAACTTCACCAACTGCGTTCACTGCAAGACGTGCGACATTATGGATCCATACCAGATCATCACATGGGTTCCTCCGGAGAGCGGCGGCGGACCAAATTACGACGGGATGTAAACGCGTTAAGAGAAGGTTGGACGGCTTGCGACGGCCTGGATCGTCGTGAGATGTTGAAAGAGTAACGGCGGATGCGGCAGCGCAGCGCTTTGGATCGGATTACGTACCTCCTGAGGGCTTCCCGTTCGCTCTCAGCGTTCCCCTCGGACGCCCCCGGATCAGCAACTTCCAGCGAGACGGATGCATCCAGTACCCCATGCCGGCAGAGAGGCTTTCCGAGGAACGGAGGGCGGGAAGTGAGTTTGGCTTGACTGCAAAGAC
The DNA here is from genome assembly GCA_049696575.1 of Acidobacteriaceae bacterium. GTDB lineage: Bacteria > Acidobacteriota > Terriglobia > Terriglobales > Acidobacteriaceae > Palsa-343. Next base: position 2,325 of record JBAVUB010000032.1, read on the forward strand.
GTTACGGTGTCCGAGTTGTCATGACGATGGTGGGCTGCGGCGGTCGCGGCCACGTTGGCATGATTGGCCGCTGCGTCTGGTGGGCATGCGAGCCTATCGCTGCCTGATGTGCGATACGCGGTTTCACGCGTGGCAACATCCAGCGGCGGCGACGGTAAAGCAGGCTCCCGAAGCTGACGGGTGCACAGCGCATCGAATACAGTAGAAGCTGATGGCGACTGTGCCTGACACCGTGCAGAATGTCTCCGCAGGGAAGGCCGAGCGGCTGATCGACCGGCACGGGCGGATGATCACCGATCTGCGGATTTCGGTCACGGATCGCTGCAACTACAAATGCGTCTATTGCCGGACGGGCAACGAAGGCGCGGCCTACGCGGATCTGCCGATTGAGGATTACCTGCGCATGGCGCGGGTGTTTGTAGGGCTGGGCATCGAGAAGATCCGGCTGACGGGTGGCGAGCCGCTGCTGCGCCGGGGATTGACGGATCTGGTGCGGGAACTGAGCCGGCTGCGGACGCTGGAGGGGTCAGCGCCGGACCTGGCGCTGACTACTAATGGGCATCTTTTGGAGGAGATGGCGGAGCCGCTGCGCGAGGCCGGCCTGAACCGCATTACGGTGAGCATGGACGCCGTCGATGCGGAACGATTTGCGCGGATCACGCGAGTGCCGGGCAGCTACGAGCGAGTGCTGAAGGGGGTGCGGGCGGCAAAGCGCGCGGGGCTTGCTCCGGTGAAGGTGAACTGCGTGCTGCTGCGCGGGTTCAACGAGGATCAGATTGTGCCGTTCGCGCAGTTCTCGCGGGAAGAGGGCGTGACTGTGCGGTTCATCGAGTTCATGCCGCTCGAAGAGGGGCGGCTGTGGACGCCGGAGTCGGTGGTATCGCTCAGGGAGATTGTGGAAGCGCTGGGGAGCTTTCGGCCGATCGTGCGGATGGCGCCGAATGCCGCCAGCGAGACCGCAGTGCGGTACACCTTTGACGATGGCGTGGGCGAAATGGGGATTATCGCGCCCGTGACGCAAGCTTTCTGTGGGCAATGCAGCCGGGTGCGGCTGACGTCGGACGGGAAGATTCGGACCTGTCTGTTTTCGCAGAGCGATCACGATTTGTACGGGGTGATGCAGCGTGGGGGCAGCGATGAGGAGATGGTTCGGTTCATCCGGCGCACGATCGAGCAGAAGGAAGCGCGGCATCACATTGGCGAGCCGGACTTTTTGAAGCCGTCACGCAGCATGGTCCACATCGGCGGCTGAAAACAGCGTTCAGCGGATAGTTCACGGCGGACAGCGCATCCTTCAGTCGCCGACAGGCTGCCAAAGCTCGACACGATTTCCTTCCGGATCGGTGATCCAGCCAAACTTTCCGAAGTCATAGCTTTCGCGTTTTGGATCGACGGTGACGCCTTCGGCGATCAGACGGTCGAGCACCGCATCGAGGTCGTCCACCTGGAGATTGAGCATGGCTTTCTGCGCCGGTGGGAAGTAGTCATTGTCCTGCTTGAAAAGGGCGAAGACGACCTGGGGGCGTTGGGTCGGGGCGGGATACGCGAAGGATCCCTCGGCCTTCACCAGGCCGAGATGCTGCTCGTACCACTGATACAGAGCTTTTGGATCATCCGCCCGCAGAAATATACCGCCAAAGCCAGTAATGGAAGCCATGCACCCTCCTCGAGAGAGAAAGCGTTCAGCGTACAGCGTATAGCGTTCAGTAAACACGAGCGTACTGCATAAAACCGAGCGATCAACGATCGGCGTTCAGCGTTCAGAAGCAGTGGTTCTGTTCGGACAAGACAGTAGTGTTCCTTGCGAGCAATCTCGATTCATGTGGCCCTGACTGCGGGAGTGGTGGAGGTTTCGACGCGGGCTTTGCGGCGGAGGACGGCCGCGGAGATGAGGGTGATGAGGAGTCCGACGGGGAGGGGCTCCATGAAGGTATAGAGCATGTTGACGAGGGGGTTTTGGTAGAGCTGCTGCGAGTGCTGGATGGCGGCGACGCGGGCGGCGGTGGTGGCGGGGTCGAGTCCGGAGGCCTGGACCTTGTGAATCTGCGCTGCGAAGTAGCTATCCATAAAGTGGGGCATGAAGTTGAAGTAAACGATCTCCCACATCGCGACGTAGAAGACGCAGGTGATGAGGGTGATGAGGAAGCCGCAGGCGAAAGCGCGGCCGAAGGAGATTTCCCCGGCGAGGGCGTTGTCGCGGTAGCTGCGGATGCCGAAGTAGACGAGCAGGAAAGACGCCACCATCGTGGTGTAGCCGAGAACCAGGCTGTGGCCGGAGCCGATCTTGTTGGCGATGAGAAGATTGCCGCCCATGAGGACGGAGATGGTGACGCCGGCGATGAGGCCGAAGGTGAGGACGGTATTCTTCATGCGAGGCTCCTGTGAGTCAGGATGGAGTCACGATGCAGTGTAACGGGGCGGATGTCGTCATCCTTTCGAGTGATTTTGGGGGGAATGGAGCGGAAATCGTGCTTTCGGGTGAGGACTGGCCGTCCATGCGGACGCCCTTCGGGCAAACAGCCTCACGGCAGGAGGCCTAATTCTTTGCCGCGCTGGACGGCTTGGGTGCGGCGGGCGGCGCCGAGCTTGTCAAAGGCGCGGGCGCAATGGGTCTTGACGGTATTTTCGGAAACGAAAAGCTGGGTGGCGATCTCGCGATTGCTGTGGCCGCGGGCGACGAGGGTGAGGATTTCGAGCTCACGGGCGGTGATGCCGAGGGTCTGCTGGCGGGCGGTATTGGGAGCGAAGGGTTCGCGGGCTTGGGCGGGGACAAGCACTTCTTTCACGACGACGGTTTCGCGGATGGTTTCGCGACTGCGGGTGATGCGGAGGCCGAGCCAGATGCCGAAGGCCGCGAAGAGGATGGCGACGAGCGCGCCGTAGAGCTCGATGGAGTGCGACAGGATGACGAAGCGGTATTCGGAATATTGGAGGGCGGCGATGAGGAGGCCGCCGACGACACCGAAGATGAGGACGTGGCGCTTCATGGTGGGATTGGGGAGAAGTATATCGCCGGCTAAAAGCAGCGGATAGCGGATAGCGGACAGGAAAACCCGGCGATCGGCGTTCAGGAAAAGCAGGCGATCCCTATAATGGACGGCGAACCATGCCATCCAGGAAAACTCCTCTGATCCCGATTCGTAAGGGTCCCCTTCGGTTATTTCATTCTGTTGTGCCGGGGGTTGTGCTGCTGGGCACATTGACGGCGCTGACGGCGCGGCCGGCCGCGGAAAATCGAAACACGACGGAAGCCGCTCGGCTGAATGGGATCGGCGTGGCGCTGATGAACCAGCAGCTGACGGAGAAGGCGGCGGCGAAGTTCGCGGAGGCGCACGGGGCCGATCCGCAGTCGGCGATCCCGGTGCTGAACCAGGGGATCGCGCTGCTGTACTTGCAGAAGCTGCCCGAGGCGGAGAAGGCGCTGCGGCAGGCGGCGGCGATGGCGCCGGACAATCCGCGGACCTGGTACAACCTGGGCCTGACGGAGATGGACGAGGCGAATCCGAAGAGCGCGATCGAAGATATGCGGAAGGTGCTGGCGATCGATCCCAATGACGCCGATGCACATTATTTTGTGGGGTCGCTGGATATGACGCTCGGCGATGTCAATGGGGCGATTCCGGAGTTTGAGGCGGCGCTGAAGCTGCAGCCGCGGCACGCATCGGCGGAATTCGGGCTGGCGCGGGCGCTGCAGAGGGCGGGGCGGACGGACGAGGCGCATGAGCACCTGAAGGTTTTCCAGCACTACACGCAGGCGAAAATATCGTCGCCGCTGAGCGTGGGGTATGGCGAGCGCGGGCACTACTCGACGATGGAGGAGATCGCGCTGCCGTTGGCGGTGGTGGGGGCGATGATCCCGGTGAGGTTTGAAGCGAAGGAATTGCCGGGGCCTTCACCGAAGGGGGACGTCGGGGCGGGGCCGGGAGGCGGGATTTGCTTGGCGGACATTTTTGGGCCTGGGCATCAGGACCTGATCGCGATGGACGCGGGGGAACATGCGATCCGCGTTTACAGGAATCTCGGCCATGGGGCGTTTGACCTCGTGGCGCCGGGTGCTACCGGGCTGGACGCGAAGGGGGAGGGGATCGGGTGCGCGGTGGGGGATTTCGACAACGACGGTCTGCCGGACGTGGCGGTGTCGCTGAAGCATCAGGTGGTTCTGTTTCATAACCTGGGCGGCGGAAAGTTCGAGGACGTAACGGCAAAGGTGGGGATCAAACAACTGAACTGGCCGATGGGATTGACGTTTGTCGATTTCGATCACGACGGGGACCTGGATTTGTTTGTGACGGGTTCGGCGGAGAAGGGGAAGGGCGGCCCGAACGTGATGTGGCGGAACAACGGGAATGCGACATTCACGGAGTGGACGGGGCCAACGGGACTGGGAGGAGAGGGCGAGACGTGGCAGGCGACGCTGTCGGACATCAATAACGACCGGGCGGTGGATCTGGTAGTGGCGGGATCCGGTTCAGGGCCTGTGATTTACGAAAATCAGCGGGAGGGCGCATTCAAGGCAGTGCCTCTCTACGAAGACCCGAAGATGCCGGGAGCGCGGAGTTTCGCAATCTTCGATTTCGATAAGGACGGGTGGATGGACGTGGCGACGGTGAGTGCCACGCCGCCCTATGTAAGTCTTTGGCGCAATGTCGAGGGGAAGAGCTTCGAGCGAGTGCCGCTGCCGGTGCCGGCCGACGTCAACGGGGCGTGGAGCGTGACCCCCATCGATTTCGATAACGATGGCTGGATCGATCTGGCCGTTGTGTTCGACACGGCGCACGGATCGGAACTACGGGTATTTCGGAACCTGGGAGCGAAGGGATTTGAAGATGTGAGCGCCCGGCTGGGGCTCGACGCGGTGAAGTTGCACGACGCGCGGGCGGTGATTGCGGCGAACGTGGATGGGGACGGAGCGACGGATCTGATTGTGTCGCAGATGTATTCGCCGCCGGTGGTGTTGCGGAATGTGGGTGGGACGAAGAATCATTCGCTGCGCATTGCGCTCGCGGGGCTGGCGGACAACAAGACGGCGATTGGGACCAAGGTGGAGGTTTTCGCCGGCGGGCAATGGCAGAAGTTTGAGGTCGCTGGCGGATCGGGGTATCTGAGCCAGGGTTCGACGGAGATTGTGGCTGGGCTGGGGCAGACGGAGCATGTGGACGTGGTGCGGCTGCTGTGGCCGACTGGGGTGCCGCAGGACGAGATCGATATTGATACAGGCAAATTGCCGGGCGGGAAGACAGGAAATGGCGAACTGGCGCTGAAAGAGCTGGATCGGCGGGGAAGCTCGTGTCCGACGCTGTTTGCATGGGATGGGAAGAAGTACGAGTTTGTGTCGGACGTGATTGGCGCGGCGGTGGTAGGGCACTGGGTTTCGCCAGCGGCGACGAACCGGAACGATCCCGACGAGTGGATCAAGGTGGACGGCGACAAGCTGCAGGCGCGGAACGGGCTGCTGAGTTTGCGGTTTGGCGAGCCGATGGAGGAGGTCAACTACATCGACCAGCTGCGGCTGGTGGCGGTGGATCATCCGGCGGGGACCGAGGTTTATCCCGACGAGAGATTTTTGAACGAGCCGCCGTTTGCGTCGGGGAAGACGGTGGCGGTTGCTGCGCCTCGTCCGGTGGTGGGAGCCTGGGACGATCGCGGGCGCGATGTGCGCGCGCTGTTGGCGGAGCGGGATCACCGGTACGTCCAGGACTTTACGAATTTGAGCTATGCGGGGTTTGCCAACCTGCACACGCTGACGCTCGATGTGGGGGCGTGGTCGCCGGAGCGGCCGCTGCGGTTGCTGCTCGATGGGTATATCGAGTACTTCAGCGCCAGCTCGATGTACGCGGCGTGGCAGGCGGGATT
>JBAVUB010000033.1:0-3675 GCA_049696575.1 Acidobacteriaceae bacterium
ACCCCTACTGGCCGCTCCATGCCGCCACCGCCCTCGGCGAACCCGCGTCCTGGCCTCCGCAGTATCTCCGCGCCGCACCGCCCCAATCCCCAGCCCGCGCGCCTGTTGACGAAGAGAAGAACAAACCCTGATCCCTCATCTTTCTCCGCTCACCCACTATTACGTGTCCTATACTGCGACCAGAGAATCGCGGCAGTTCCCGCAGCAGACGATGCCCAAAAACGCAGCCCAGCGCCGTCCCCGCCACGAACCCATCATTCCCGACAAGCTTTATTTCCGCATCGGCGAAGTTGCGCGCCTCTGCGGCGTGGAAACCTACGTCCTGCGTTTTTGGGAAACCGAATTCCCGCAGATGCGCCCCAACAAAAGCGGCACCGGCCAGCGCCTCTATCGCAAGCGCGACGTCGAGCTCGCCATGCGCGTACGCCGCCTGCTCCACGATGAGGGCTACACCATCGCCGGCGCGCGCCAGGTCCTCGCCCTGGAAGCCCGCGAGCTTCGCTCCAAATCTCCTCAGTTGCCGTTGATCGAAGGCGGCGCGAGCAACACTCGCGTCAAAGCCAGGCTCCAGAAGGTCCGTACCGAACTCCGCGACCTCCTCAGCACCCTCTCCGCCCCGCCCGCCCGCAAACCCCGCATCGGCGCCCACGCCGACCGCAAGCTCTTCGACTAATCCTGCTCTTCGGCCTTCGCCTTCTTCAGCCGCACCAGCAACGAAATCGCGATCACCAGCAGCACCACCTGCGCCCCGATGCAGACAAACCCCACCAGTCGATGCCCATGCGTCATCGACAAAGCGGGACCGGCGCTCAGAATCGCGACCAGAGCCGCCGTCACCACCGCTCTGCGCCGAAGTTCCTCCACCTTGCTGCGAGGTTCCATGACCCTCCTTGTGCCTGCGACAAATTCCCAGGACCCGCCGCCAAACTCCAGCCCTGGTGAATGCTCACTGATTACTTCGCCCTGTGCCCTGTGCCCGGTGTCCTGTCTTACCGCCCCCGCATTCCCCCCAGCATCCCCATCGCCCGCCGCTGCAGCATCCCGCCGCCCTTCCCAATCCCCTTGAACATCTTCCGCATCTGCGCATATTGCCGCAGCAGCTGGTTCACTTCCTGCACCGTCGTCCCCGACCCGTTCGCGATCCGTTTCCGCCGGCTCCCCGAAATAATCTCGTGGTGGTTCCGCTCCTTCTGCGTCATCGAGTTGATGATCGCCTCCACCCGCGTCAGCTGGCTCTCATCCACCTGCCCCGCCATCTGCTGCAGCCCGCCCAGCGGCCCCGCCGACGGCAGCATCTTCAAAATGCTCTCCATCGACCCCAGCTTCTTGATCTGCCGCAGCTGATCGCGAAAATCCTCCAGCGAAAATCCATCCCCGCTCAGCGCCTTCAGCGCAAACGCCTCGCTCTTCTTCTTGTCGAGCTTCTCCTCCGCCCGCTCGATGAGCCCCATGATGTCGCCCATCCCCAGGATCCGCCCCACAATCCGGTCGGGATGAAACGGCTCAAACGCGTCCGGCTTCTCCCCCGTCCCGATAAACTTCACCGGCTGCCCCGTCACGTGTCGAATCGAAAGCGCCGCCCCGCCTCGGGCATCGCCATCCATCTTCGTCAGCACCGTCCCCGTCAGCGCCAACCGCCGATGAAACGCCTCCGCCGACTTCACCGCATCCTGCCCGGTCATCGCGTCCGCGACAAACAAAATCTCCTGCGGCGCAAGCTGCTTCTTCAGCAGAGCCATCTCGTCCATCAGCAGTTCGTCCACGTGCAGCCGCCCCGCCGTATCCACAATCAGCGTGTCGCACCCGGTAATCACCGCCTCGCGGCGCGCTTCCTTCGCGAGCCGCTCCACCAGCGCCGTTCCCGCCGCTTCCCCCTTTTCGTCTCCCTCGTAAATATTGGCCTTGATCGCCTTTGCCACCACCCGCAGCTGCTCGCGCGCCGCCGGCCGGTACACGTCGACAGAAACCAGCATCGGACGATGCCCGCCCTTCTGCAGCCACGCCGCCAGCTTCCCCGCCGTCGTCGTCTTGCCCGACCCCTGCAGCCCCGCCATCAAAATCACCGTCGGCGGCCGCGACGCAAACTGGAACCGCGCCACATCCTTGCCCAGGATCGCGATCAGCTCGTCGCGCACAATCTTCACCACCTGCTCGGTCGGCGACAGCGAGGTCATCACCTCCTGCCCCATGGCCTTCTCGCGGATGTGCTCGATCAGCTCCTTCACCACGTTCAGGTTCACATCGGCTTCGAGCAGCGCCACGCGAATCTCGCGCAGCGCCTCCGCCATGTTCTCCTCGGTGACCGACCCCTGCCCCCGCAGATTCTTAAACGCGCGCTGCAGCTTCTCAGAAAGATTCTCAAACATAGTCAGAAGCCCAGTTTATCAGCGCGACAGAGGACCTCCTCCAGACAACCATTGCGGGTGCCCCACGTCTCGATTTTGAGACGTGGGAGATCTGAAGGATCGCTTTTGAACTCCCTCGCGGCGGTTCCGCTGTGCAAACCCGGTCGCCTTCGAATTGCGCCTCTAGAAATAAGTCGGCGCGCAGCGCCCTCCCTGGTTCGGTCGCGGGAGCGTGTCAGCCCCGGCACGCGCGCGACCGACCCCCCGCCCCTCCCCAATTTTTCCCCGCAGGAGTCCTTTGCTACCCTGACCCATGCTTCCCAAAGTCGAACTCCACCTCCACCTCGACTGCTCCCTCAGCTACAACGCCGTCGCGCGTCTCGATCCCTCCATCTCCCGCGAAGAATACGACGCCGAATTCGTCGCCCCACTTCAGTGCGCTTCACTCGCCGACTTCCTCACCCGCGCCCCGCGTGGTTTTCAGCTCATGCAAACCGAAGACGCCCTGCGCCTCGTCACCGAAGACGTCTTCGAACAGCTCCACGCCGACCACGTCCTCTACGCCGAGCTCCGCTTCGCCCCGCTCCTCCACCTCGAGCGCGGCCTCACCCCCGAGGCCGTCGTCGCAGCCATCGATCGCGCCACCGAAAACTGCATCCGCTCCACCGGCATTGAAGCCCGCCTCATCCTCTGCACACTCCGCCACTATTCGCAGGAACAAAGCCTCCTCACCGCCCAACTCGTCGAGCGCTTCAGCGGCACCCGCGTCGTCGCCCTCGACATCGCTGGAGATGAAGCCGGCCACCCCATCGACCCGCACATCGCCGCCTTCCGTTACGCCGTCGATCGCGGACTCCATCGCACCGCCCACGCCGGCGAAGCCCGCGGCGCCGACAGCGTCTGGGAAACCCTCCGCGCCTTCGCCCCCTCCCGCATCGGCCACGGCGTCCGCAGCATCGAAGATCCCTCCCTCGTCGATCGCCTCCGCCGCGACCGCATCCACCTCGAAATCTGCCCCACCAGCAACGTGCAAACCCGCACTACCCCCACCTATCCCGAACACGCTGTCGACCGCCTCTTTCGCGCCGGCGTCTCCCTCGGCATCAATACCGACACCCGCACCATCACCAACATCACCCTCGAACAGGAATACGCGAGCCTGCGCCAGCACTTTGCCTGGACCGATGCCGAGTTCCTCGCTTGCAACCGCGAAGCCCTCCGAGCCGCGTTCATCGACCAACCTCTGCGCGCCCGCCTCCTCGCTCAACTGGCTCCTTGATCTCGTCGTTCGACCCTCTCGCCAGAGCGCGGAAGCGGCCAAGCTCAGGGA
>JBAVUB010000034.1:0-3257 GCA_049696575.1 Acidobacteriaceae bacterium
GAGCGCCGGGGTGATGGGGCTGATCGGGCCACGACGGCCGTGGCTGTGGGCACTGGCGATTGGTATTTGGATTCCGCTGTACCTGATCGTCGGCCAGGCAGCTTCGCACGCCATCACTTTGAGGTCGGCGAGTTACCTCGTGATTCTGGCCTTTCCGATGGCTGGCGCCTACGCCGGCATGGCGGTGCGGCGGTTGATCGCGCTCGCCTGAAGGCAGTACCAAAAAAAGCTGGTGCCACCGAGCCTGCAGTCACAGCCGCGCGGAGTGACGCGCGCGTGCCGCCCATGTTATTCTTGCGTCAGACACTTAGGAAGTGTAATCGCAGAAAAATCAGAGGAGTACGCACAAAGGTGCTGGCACCGGAAAAGAAATCTGAAGTCATCGCGCGCTATCGCACTCACGATTCCGATACTGGAAGCCCGGAAGTGCAGATTGCGGTTCTCAGCGAGCGGATTGGCGACCTGACCGAGCATTTCAAAACCCACGCGAAGGATCATGCTTCGCGCCGCGGGTTGCTGATGCTGGTAAGCAAGCGCCGCCGCCTGCTGGACTATCTGAAGACCCACGATTCGGAACGTTACCGGACCGTGATTGGCAAACTGGGCATTCGCAAATAACACAAGAGGCCCGGCCTTCGGCGCGCGAGCGACGAGAACCGAAAGAGCATGGACAATTCAGGGCGACGCCCATCCCGCAACGACGCGGGTTCTGATTGCGCACAGCAAGCTAAATCCGCACAACACGGCTCTTTCCACTCCCCATCGCCCGTCCCGCCTGGGACGCCCGCCTGCTGTTCCTATAGAGAAATGAGGAAAATATGAAACAGGAAGTCTCGGTCGAACTTGCCGGAGGCAAGCGGCTGCAATTTGAAACCGGCCGTATGGCCAAACAGGCGTCTGGCGCCGCAGTCGTCACCTCGGGTGACACGGTCGTGCTGGCCACCGCCGTCGCCTCTCCCGATCCGCGGGAAGGCATCGATTTCTTTCCCCTGACCGTCGATTATCGCGAGTACGCATACGCCGGCGGGCGCATCCCCGGCGGGTTCATCAAGCGCGAAGGTCGCCCCAGCGAGCGCGAGATTCTCACCTGCCGCCAGATCGACCGGCCCATTCGGCCGCTGTTCCCGGAAGGTTTCCGCAATGAAACGCAGATCATCGCCCTGGTGCTTTCCGCCGACAGGGAAAACGATCCTGACGTAATCGCGATCAACGCGGCGGGCGCTGCGCTGGCGCTGTCGGATATTCCTTTTGGCGCGACGGTGGGCGCAGTGCGCGTGGGCCGCGTGAATGGCGAGTTCCTCGTGAACCCGTCATACCCTGAACGGCGCGACAGCACCATCAACATCACGGTCGTCGGCACCAAAGACGGCATCGTGATGGTCGAAAGCGGTTCGAGCCAGATAAGCGAAGACGTAGTGGCTGACGCGATCGAATTCGGTCACACCGAAATCAAGAAGATCGTGGCCGCCATCGATGATCTGGCTTCCCGCGCCGGCAAGCCGAAGCGCGCGGTCACGGCTCCGGAGTTCGACACTGCATACTATGAAGCGCTGGTGGCCAAGGTCGGCGCACGGTTGAAGGACGCGCTCGACACGAAGGCCCATCCCAAGCTCGAGAGCCAGGTTCTGGTAAAGCAGATCCAGGATGAGCTCAAGGCGGAGATTCCCGACGATGCGAATGCGGCGGCTGCGAAGAAAAAGCTGGCGCACTACTCCGAAACGCTGCGCGAGCGGATGTTCCGCGAGCAGGTGACAAAGGAGCGGGTTCGGCCGGACCATCGCGCGTTCGACGAAATTCGGGCGATTTCGATCGAGCTTGGCGTGCTGCCCCGCACCCACGGCTCGGCGCTGTTTACGCGCGGAGAAACCCAGGCGCTGGTGACGGCGACCCTGGGAACCACCGACGATTCGCAGCGGCTGGAAACGTTTGAAGGTGAGCAGCGGAAGAAGTTCATGCTTCATTACAATTTCCCGCCGTTTTCGGTGGGGGAAACCGGTCGCATGACCGGCGTGGGACGCCGCGAAGTAGGTCACGGAGCATTGGCGGAGCGCGCGATCAGCGCAATTCTGCCCGGCGAAGACGAATCACCATATTCGCTGCGCGTGGTCTCTGACATTCTCGAGTCCAACGGATCGTCGTCGATGGCTTCGGTCTGCGGCGCCAGCCTGGCGCTGATGGATGCGGGCATTCCGCTCAAGGCGTCAGTCGCAGGCATCGCGATGGGCCTGGTGAAGGAAGGCGACAACTACGCCATCCTCACGGACATCGCGGGCGCTGAAGATCACTACGGCGATATGGATTTCAAAGTCGCCGGCACGCGCAACGGTATCACCGCGCTGCAAATGGACATCAAAATCGGCGGCATCACGGGCCAGATCATGCGCGAGGCGCTGGAACAGGCGCGCCGCGGGCGGCTCTTCCTGCTGGATACGATGGACGCGATCCTGAGCGGTCCACGCACGGAGAAGTCGAAGTTCGCGCCGCAGATTCGCACGCTGCAGATTCCGACCGACAAGATTCGCGATCTGATCGGGCCGGGCGGAAAGACGATTCGCGGCATCATCGAAGCCACGCAGGTGAAGATCGACGTCGACGACACCGGCAAGGTCAATGTGGCTTCTTCGGACGAAGAAGGTCTGAAGAAGGCGCTGGCCATGATCAACGATCTGACCGCTGTGCCCGAAGTGGGGAAAGTCTACCTGGGCAAAGTGGTCCGGCTGGCGGAGTTCGGCGCGTTCGTCGAGATCTTCCCCGGCACCGACGGCCTGCTGCACATCAGCGAAATCGCCGAGCATCGCGTTCGCGAGGTGAAGGACGAGCTGCGTGAGGGCGATCAGGTGATGGTGAAGGTTCTTGGCGTGGAAGGCAACCGCATCAAGCTGTCGCGCAAGGCGGTATTGCGCGAGCAGCGGCAGAAGCTCGGATTGCCCGACCCGAATGCGGGTGGGTCTGGTGGTGGTCCCGCTGGCGATATGGCTGCGTCGGAAGCACCTCCGCCGCGAGCACCGCGTCCGCCACGGCCGGCTCCTCCGGAAGAGCGGCAGCCATCGTCGAATGCCAGCACCATCATGATCGAAGGCGGCGAAGACTTCGACGACGATGACGGCCCCCCGGTGGAAGAGGGAGAGGAAATCAACTACAACCGCGCCGATGGCGTGCCGGTCACGACATCCGGCGAGCGTCGGCCTGCCGGACCAGGTGGTTCGGGTGGACCCGGTGGACAGCAGCGGCGTCGCCGGCGTCGCGGTCGTCGTCCC
>JBAVUB010000035.1:0-7851 GCA_049696575.1 Acidobacteriaceae bacterium
CATCGTGGTGTACGTCGACGCGCGTTTCCGGGAAAAAACCAGCGCTGTCTGGACTGAAGTGCATCTTGCCGACGTTTACACGTTTCGCGCCGGCACACCCGTCGCCATGCGAGCCTTCGCCGATCGCACCGAAGCGCTGCGCTGGGCCGAGGGGCGTTAGTTGCTCCTCCGAAACCACCGCACCTGCCAGCTCTTCTCCGCCGACTGGAAGAGATAAACGCCGACGATCGCGATCAGCGGCTCCAGCGGATGGCGAAAGCGCGCGTGTACGGTGACGAAATAGTAGGTGAGCGGCAACAGCAGGAAGGCCCAGAAGAACAGCCAGGCGGCCGGCACGTGCCGCCGCAGCGCCAGCGCCAGTCCCAACAGGCCGACGATGCTGGTGAACTGGAAGTTCAGATTGCGGCCGTACTCGTTGAGGAAGCCTTCGTCGCTGGGATGCGGGACGCTGAACCAGAAGTAGTAGAAGCGGCGGACACAGAGATTCGCAAAACGTTCCGGTTCGGCGCGGATGATTCGCTTCGCCATCGCGCCGCGCATCTTCACATACGCAATCTCGCCCATCTGCCGGTAAAGCCGGAGCTGGTCTGGCGCCTGGAAGGGATGGTTGTATTCCATCAACAACCCCGTCGCGCCAGGACCATTGCCCAGATACAGTTCCGCGCCGAGATTCGCGCGAATCGGCACAAATTGGTGAAACACGCGCCAGTTGCGAACCGTCCACGGCGCAAGGCAGGCGATGAAAATCGCCGCAGCCAGCGCGACTGACGCGATCTGGCGCGGCCACCACGCCCGACGCGGCACGCCAGCAAGAATCCAGAGACCGCACACCGGCATAAAAAGTAACAGGGACGGGTTCGTAAGTGCGAGCACCCCCCACAGCAACCCGAAGACTGCCCACTTGCCTGCTCCGGGCGCGGGCGCACCATGGTCCGCATCACCAATTTTTCTCATGCGCAGCGCGAGGACAAGAATCCAGGAGAAAAGAAATGCCGTCAGCGTCATCTCCCAAATCCATTTGACGGCGTATTGCATCGTCGCTGGATAAAGCGCCCACAGCCACGCTGACCACAGCGCCACTTTGCGGTTGAAGCAGCGCGCGGCGATTTCCCAGGTCGTGCAAACCATCAGCGCGTTCAAAACACAATCGAAGGCAAGGATCATCCACGCGGCGACCGCCGTGTAAACCCCAAAGAGGCGGAAGTCGAGAGCGAGAATCCAGGGAAACAGCGGCGCGACCCAGGCGGTGGGTCCTGTGTGACCGCTGAAAGGATCCGCGAAGCCATAGCCGGTGACCAGGGCGCGCGCGATGCGGCCCATCTCATAACCGAATGCGAACTCGCCCCAATAGGGGCGCATCTGCCACATGTGCGCAAACGTCATGTAGGCGATGCGAACCAGCAGCGCAATCCAAAAGATCGTCCACGGCGCCTTCGTCGGGTCCAGCGATGACTTCCTGTTCGCCGAACGGGCAGCAGGATCGAGCGCGGTCACAGTTTTCTGACCTCCTGCGCCGTCTGTTCCAGCTCCGCGTTCATCAGCGCCTCGGGGGTCAGCGCATCGGCGCGGCGCAGGCTGGGGAAGAAGACGCTCCACAGTCCCGTAACCGCCAGCGACCCGATGCCGCCGATCACCACAGCGCGGACCGCTCCCCACCATTGCGCGGTGAGCCCGCTTTCGAATTCGCCGAACTCATTCGAGGCGCCGACGAAAAGAGCATTGACCGCGCTCACGCGCCCGCGCATTTCCGCGGGTGTGGCCAGCTGCAGGATCGAGGCTCGGATCACAACGCTCACCATATCCGATGCGCCGACGACGAAGAGTGCCGCGAGCGAGAGCGGCAGGCTGCGGGAGATGCCGAAGAGCACGGTCGACGCTCCGAAGATCGCGACACAAACGAGCATCCTGGTGCCCGCGCTTTTCCGAATCGGCCGCACCATCAGCCACAGCGAAACAGCGAGCGCACCCAGCGCCGGCGCAGCGCGCAGCAGGCCCAGTCCGCCCGGACCGGCATGCAAAATGTCCTGCGCGAAGATGGGCATCAGCGCCACGGCTCCGCCGAGCAGCACCGCGAAAAGGTCCAGCGAAATGGACCCGAGCAGCACCTGCGTTCCGGCCACGTAGCGGAATCCGGCAAGAATCACGTCCTTCGAGATGGCGCGATGCTCCATGCGGCCTGGGCGCACATTCAGCGACCCGACCAGCGCCAGAAACCAAATGACGCCGAGGAGGGAGAAAAGATAGACGAGGCTCGCGCCATGCAGGCGCTCATGAAGCGGCAGCGTGAACAGAATGCCCCCGATAGCCGGCCCAACGATATTCGCGAGCTGAAAGATGGCCGAACCCCAGGTGATCGCGTTGACAAAATGCTCCTGCGGAACAAGGTGCGGCACCAGCGCGGAGCTGGCGGGTCCGCTGAACGCGCGCCCCGTTCCGATGACGAAAAGAATCGCAAAGATCGGCCACACACGGTCAATGCCCGTCCACGCGAAGCGAAAAAGCACCGTGGTGCAGACCGCCTGAAGCGTATAGCAAACCAGAATGACGTGACGGCGATCGAACCGGTCGGCGACGTGGCCCGCGGGCAGAATGAAAATCAGCCCGGGCAGGAACAGCATCAGTCCCGTGTAGCCGAGATCGATGGCCCGATGCGTGATCTGGTAGACCTGCCAGGCCACCGCCAGCGCCTGCGCCTCCGCGCCGATGATGACGACGACGCGCGCGAGCTGATAACGGAGGAAGTCGCGGGAGCGAAACGCGGCTGCGGGCTGGGCCATGCCTCCCTTTGTTATACCGGCCATCGCTCGGCCCTTGCCAGCGCCACTCCGGAAATCGATTCCTCCCTTCGCTGAGGCCGTGGCCGGTTAGTCTGGCAGGTGGAGTCTTCCCTGCCTTCATCGAAACTGGCAGCCGCGAATCCGGCCGTAGCCGTTGTGGAGCCGCGGCCGGAACGCCACATGGGACTGCGCCCGGTTCGTCCCGTCGCCGCGATCTGCCTCTGCGGTGTCGTCGCGTTTCTGAATCTCTACGCCACGCAACCGCTTCTGCCGATGCTCACAGCAATCTTTCACGCCTCGAAAGCCGCCGTCGGCCTCACGGTCAGCGTCTCCACCCTGGGAGTCGCGCTGGCCGCGCCCATTCTCGGCGCTTTCACCGAACGCGTTAGCCGCAAGCAAGTGATCGTAATGTCGGTCGCTTTGCTGGCCGCGCCCACGATGCTCGCCGCGACTTCACCGGGCCTGCACACTCTGCTCTTCTGGCGTTTCATGCAGGGGCTCGCCATGCCGGGCATCTTCGCCACGGTGATTACCTACATCGGCGAGGAATGGCGTCGCGAGTCAATCGCGCTCATCATGAGCCTCTACGTCAGCGCCACCGCATGCGGCGGATTCCTCGGCCGCTTTCTCACCGGGCTCATCGCGGAAACGCTCAGCTGGCGCTGGAGCTTCGTCGCTCTCGGCGTGCTCACTCTGCTTGGCGCCTGGTTCATCGCGCGCTGGCTTCCGCCGGGAACGGCACGACCTCACCCCAGCGACGAATCCGTCACCAGCTTTTGGATCGCGCTGCGACATTTCCGGAATCCACGTCTGCTGGCCACTTTTGGCGTCGGCTTCGGGACTCTGTTCACGCTGGTCGCTACGTTCACCTACAGCACCTTCTATCTCGCCGATCCGCCGTTCCGCCTCTCCACGCTGGCCCTCAGCTATCTCTTTGCGATTTACCTTGTCGGCCTGGTGGTCACGCCCTTTGGCGGATACCTCGTCACCCGCATCGGCATGCGGCGCGGCATCGCGGTCGCCATCGCCATCTGCCTCACCGGCGAAGCGCTCACCCTCAGCCACCATCTCTGGGTCGTGATTTTCCCTGGACTTGGCTTGCTCTGCAGCGGCGTGTTTATCGCGCAGGCAACAGCAACCAGCTTTCTGCGCATGGCCGCGCCCGCCGGAGGCCGCACCTCCGCCGCGGGACTCTACCTCGCCTGCTATTACGTCGGCGGCACGATTGCCGGGGTCGCGCCCAGTTATCTGTGGAGCATCGGAGGCTGGCCCGCCTGCGTCGCTCTGGTGGAAACGGTGTTGCTGGGGATGCTCGCGCTTGCCTGGATCGGCTGGCGCAACGTCGGCTGGTCCACGCACTGAACCGGTCCGCGGGATCCCGGCGGCTTTACCGAACCGAGAATCATCTCGTATGATGGACAAATAACGACTCCAGTCGTAATATTCCATACATTCCTGGAAAATAATGCTGCCCAGTCGTCTTTGCCTGTTGTTTTGCCTCGTTCCCCTCAGCGTTGCGGGCCAAAATTCCTTCGTCTCCACCTGGCAGGCGCGTGCCACCCATGCGCAGTCCGAACAGCCGCACTGGGTCACGCCCCTGGCCACGGTGACGCCCCGTCTCGAGCAGGAATTCCGGACCGACTTCGTGCGCCAAACCACCCCAACCCTGACCGAAACCTGGATCTACGACAACGGCAAAGGTCTGGAGCTGATTCCGACTAGCCACACCGAGCTGCTCATCAATTTGCCGCCCTTCGTCACCCACAGCACGCCCGCCGGGAAAGACGGCGCGGGCGACGTCTCCTTCCTCGGCAAGTACCGCATCTTCGCGGGGAACGAGGAGCACGGCAACTACATCCTCACCGCGTTTTTGGGCGGCAGCATTCCCACCGGCAGCTATACGAACGGCGCGCAGGAGCCGGCCATCAACCCAACCCTCGCCGGCGGCAAAGGCATCTGGCGCTTCGACGTGCAATCCACGCTGGGCGCAACCCTTCCGCTCGCCCGAGGCATGCAGTACGGCCGCCCCATCGCGTGGAACACGGCGTTGCAGTACAAAGCCGGCGGCAGCACAAAACCTGGCGCGCGAACACCCTCGATCTGGCCGGAGGTGGAATTCAACAGCACGTTTTTCAAGGGCGGCAGTAACGACGGCAAGATGCAAAACTTCGCCACGCCCGGATTGATCGCGCGATTTCCGATTCACCATCGCCTCGGCCTGGTCTTCGGCGCCGGGGATCAGATCGCCACGTCGCAATTCCACAGCTACAACCACGGCCTGCTGTTCACGGCCCGCATGCCGTTCTGAGCAATGCGTCCTACTCTCGCACCACGGCCTTCACCAGGTTCCGCGGCGCATCCACATTCACGCCGCGCTGCACCGCGATGAAGTACGCGAGCATCTGGAGCGGAACCACTTCCAGGATCGGCAGCAGAAATTCATCGACCGCCGGAACCGCGACGGAGTAGCGGCTGAGCTTCGCAACTTCGTCGTCGCCGTCAATGTGAACCGCGAAAACCTCTGCGCCCTGCGTGTGCATGTCGCGCATCAGCTGCAAAGTTTTTTCGTACCGCAGCGTCGAATCGGGATCGTTGCGGTCGCGCGTGGCCAGCATCACCAGCGGCGCCTCCGGACTCACCAGCGCATTCGGTCCGTGTTTCAGCTCGCCGGCGGGCAGCCCTTCGGCCTGCACGTACGCTGACTCTTTCAGCTTGAGCGCCCCCTCGCGCGCAATCGCATAATGGATCGCGCGCCCCAGGTAGAGGAACGTCCGCGCCCCAGCCAGCTTCTCTGCGATGGCAGAAACCTGCTTTTCCCACTCTTCAAGTCTTTCCTCAAGTAGGTGCGGCAAACGCTCCATCTGCTCGCAATGAGCCGCGACGGCTCCCGCTGTCATGCGCCCGCCAATGCGCGCCAGAAACAGCGACAGCAGATACAGCACCGTCATCTGCGTGGTGAAGCTCTTCGTCGCGGGTACGGCCACTTCCCTGCCCGCCATCGTCGGCAACGCCGCATCGGCTTCGCGCGCCATGGTCGAGTTGGGGTCGTTGACAATGGCCACCGTCGACAGTCCGCGCACCTTCGCCTCGCGCAGCGACGCGAGCGTGTCCGCCGTCTCTCCGGACTGCGAAATGACCACGACACCAGGATCGTGCAGCGTGTGCGTGGAGCGGTACATGTATTCGCTGGAGTACTCGACGTCGACGGCCAGCCCCGCATAGTCCTCCAGCATGATCTCCCCGGCGAGACCGGCGTGGCGGCTCGATCCGCTGGCGGCGATCACCACGCGCTGACGTCCGCGCAGCGCATCGGCCACGGCGGCAAAAACGCTGCCATCGAGGGCTCCGTTCGGCGCGTAACGGGCCATGGTCGCCGCAAGCGCCTCCGGCTGCTCGTATATCTCCCGCAACATGGCGTGAGGAAAGGTGCGTGTCGCCTGCATAGATACACCGATCTTAGCGGAAGCGAGCGCTCCGCTTCGCAGCCAGAACCTGCAGCGGACTAGAGCACCTTGCCTGCGGAAACTCCGCTCATAGCACAAAACCCTGCACCGGCGCGGCATTCACGCGACGCAGAATCGTGTCCCCGCATAAAGCACTTTTTTGTGGGATATTCTTTCGGCACCAGTGACGTTGCCTTCCGCCTACGGATTCCCTATTGCCTGTTGCCTGTTGCCTGCTTTTTCCACCGCAGCACTGGCTTGCGCGCCGCGGTCGTCTCGTCGAGGCGCGAGACCCGCGTCGAGTGCGGAGCATCCAGCACGATCTGCGGATTCTCCTCCACCTCGCGCGCAATTTGCCGCATCGCGTCGACGAACAGGTCCAGTTCCTCGCGCGACTCGCTCTCCGTCGGCTCAATCATCAGCGCGCCATGCACGATCAACGGAAACGAAACGGTGTACGGATGGAAGCCGTAATCGATCAGGCGCTTGGCAATGTCGCCGGTCTTCACGCCGTTCCGGGTTTGCCGGCGATCGCTGAAGACCACCTCATGCATCGAGGGCGTGGTGTAGGGCAGCTCGTACAGGTCCTCGAGCTTTTTGCGGATATAGTTCGCGTTCAACACCGCGTCTTCGGTGGTTTGCCGCAGCCCATCCGGCCCATTCGCCAGAATGTACGCCAGCGCCCGCACGAACATCCCGAAGTTGCCGTAGAACGCGCGCACCCGACCCACCGATTGTGGACGATGGTAGTTGAGATGAAGCTGGCCGTCTTTGCCCTCTTCAACCACCGGCACCGGCAGAAACGGCTCCAGAATCTTTTTGCACGCCACCGGACCCGACCCCGGCCCTCCGCCCCCATGCGGCGTCGAAAACGTCTTGTGCAGGTTCAGGTGCATCACGTCTACGCCGAAATCCCCGGGCCGCGTCTTGCCGCACAGCGCATTCATATTGGCGCCATCCATGTAAAGCAGCGCGCCCTTCGCGTGGAGAATGTCGGCTATGCGATGAATCTCGTTTTCGAAAACGCCAATCGTCGAAGGATTGGTCAGCATCAGCGCGGCGGTATCTTCGTTCACCGCCTGCGCGAGCGCCTCCACATCGATCCCGCCCCGCTCGTTCGACTTGAAATTGACGACCTCATATCCGCAGATCGCCGCGGTGGCCGGATTCGTCCCGTGCGCCGAGTCGGGAATGATGACGTTGCGCCGCGGATTGCCCTTTGCTGTGTGATACGCACGCGCCAGCAGGATGCCGGTGAACTCACCATGCGCCCCGGCGGCCGGCTGCAGCGTGATCGCCTCCATCCCGGTAATTTCGAGC
This sequence comes from Acidobacteriaceae bacterium, assembly GCA_049696575.1. Classification (GTDB taxonomy): domain Bacteria; phylum Acidobacteriota; class Terriglobia; order Terriglobales; family Acidobacteriaceae; genus Palsa-343. Next base: position 7,541 of record JBAVUB010000035.1, read on the forward strand.
AGGCATTTCTGCAGTAATCGAATGATCCCCAGCGACCCCTGCGACAGTTCCTCCGGCTGATACGGATGCGCCTCCGCAATCCCCTCCAGGCGCGACACAAATTCGTTCACCCGCGGGTTGTACTTCATCGTGCAGCTGCCCAGCGGATACATCCCCAGATCGATGGCGTAATTCCACGTCGAAAGCCGCGTGAAGTGGCGGATGATCTCAATCTCACTCAGCTCCGGGAGCTCCGCCGCGTCATTGCGCGCATTCTTGCCCAGCAAGCTTCTCGCATCCACCTCCGGCACGTCGAGCTCCGCGAGCCGATA
>JBAVUB010000036.1:0-6127 GCA_049696575.1 Acidobacteriaceae bacterium
GTTTCGGAGAGGAGCCCGTGCTCTGCTGTTTTGCTTTTCTGTACGCTGGATGCTGAACGCTGAACGCTGGATGCTGAACGCTGCTACTTAAGAATCAAATGCATCGACGACTTCTATCTTGTTTTCAAATACATGCGTAACACCGCCGGACAGCCCATCGCCACGCATAACAAAACAAAATAGATCCCCGCAAGTATTGAGGAATGAAATGCGTACCTCTCACTCGAAATTACCCTCTGCCGCAGAATCAAATACTTGCGCGGCGTTAACCCCGGAAGGGGGGGAGGGGGGTACCCCTCATTACGAAAGAATGGACCGGTACCATACCCTCATGCCGCCTTCCACCACGTCCCTGCGTGTCCGCTACGCCGAAACCGACCAGATGGGCGTCGCCTACTACGCCAACTACTTCATCTGGACCGAAATTGGCCGCGTCGAGCTCCTCCGCCAGCTCGGCTTCGAGTACCGCCAGATGGAGCTCGAGCACAACTGCCATCTTCCCGTCGTCGAAGCCTCCTGCCGCTACAAGTCACCGGCTCGCTATGACGACCTCGTCACCATCGAGACCCGCGTCTCCGGCCTGCGCACCTCGGTCGTCAAATTCTCTTACCGCCTCTTCTGCTCCCGGCCAGGAGAGCCCGAGCCGGTTCTCCTCGCCGAAGCCGAAACCGTCCACGTCTCCACCGATCGCAACTTGCAGAAATGCCCGTTGCCCGAGCCGTATCTTTCCGCCATCCGCGCCGCCCTGGAGAATTGACCATGCCTCGTCCCTGGTGCGCCGGTGCTGGGCCAATGCAGGTAAACTGGACGCCGAAACGAAGTGTCGGCGCCCAAATTCTAAACTCCAAACTCTAAACTCTGCCTCTGGGGAGAAATATGAGATCAGTTCCCGCCGTCTTGTCCGCCGTTCTCGTCGCCCTCGTCGTCACCGGATGCGAAACCACCCGCTCCAACAAAGCGCACGCCCACTTTGAAGCCGTCTCCGACATCTCCACGACCCCGCATCCGGACCTGAAGTACGCCTCCGTCTCCACCGGCATTCCGCCCGTTCCCGGATCGCCCACCGCAGCCGGACCCGATGGCACCCAGCCTCGCAATGACAGCGAAGCCCGCAAGAGCCCCGGTTCGGAAACAGGCTGGCCCATGGCTCCGCGCATGCAGCCGAAAGACCCCTTCATCCGCCAATAACCTGGGTCAGTGAACCAGCCGGGTGCCCCATGTCCCTGCCGTTGGGGACATGGGAACAACTACTGCCTGTTGTCTGACTGGAAGAGCGCCGATACCGGAATCGCCACCGGCAAAAGCCCTGGACCTTCCCACAGGAGCAACGGCGCACCATCGCCCAGATTGCTCTGGGGAACATTCTCAACACCCGGATCAAGCTCGATCCGAATCCGATGCAGCCCAGCCAGCAGCACTGCGCTCAACTGCACCGGCAGCACCGCATCGCCGAACGAACCGCACACCTGGATCCGTACTTCCGGACTCCGCACAGGAGGAAGATTGTCCACGAACATCGTCGCCCGCCGGCTCGTGAGAAGAGTCAAACTGTAACCGCCGTCGGCCGGAATCCGTACCCAGCCGTCGTACTCGACCGCTCGCCCCGTGTCGACCCGCTGCACTCCAGGAACCGTTGGCTCCGTCACCGCCGCCGCTCGAACCGGCTGCCGCCCAACCACTACCGAACGAGAAACCCACACCTCATCGTGCGGAGCTCTCGTCGCATGAACCAGAACCCGAAACCGCCCCGAACCATCGAGCAGCGTTCCTTCGGCGTCAGGAAAAGCATGCTGCACCTGGCTTCCCACCGCCGTCGTCCCGTCGCCAAACAGCCACTCGTACCGCCAGCCCATGGCCGGCGCCAGCACATGAAAGGAAACCTTCGCACCCGGCCGAATCACTCCAGGCCCATAGTCGAACGAAGCATCGGTCAGAGCCGGCCCATACGTCGGCTCAGCCGCACCCTCGCTGACATCGAGCGGAATATCGGCATCGCTCGTCGCCACCTTGCCCGTCACTCGCACTCCATCCAGAACCACGCCGCTCACGTTGCCCTGGAGAGTCGACGGCACCATGGCTGGCCCGTCCAGCGCCGACACGTTGGAGAAAACAACACCCTCGACTCGAGGATTCGGATACCGAATCTGCATCAGCGAATAGAAATCCTCCAGTCGAATGTTGCTGAACTGGAAATCGGTGTGCTCGCCCTGCGCCAGTTCATCCGCCCACAGCTCGAAGAAAGCAAACGGCACCACGCAGCCGCCATATCCGGTATGGATCACATCGAGATTCCGCATCGTCACATGCGCGCTGCGAAACGTCTTCTTCGGCCACGACACTCGAACCGTATTCGAAATGCTCGTCGACGCCACCGTATCTTCCACCGTAATGTTCGTAACGTCGTGCCCGGGAATGCGCATCTCGGCGTCCGTGTAGCCGTCCCAGTTGCCCTCCATCGCAAACACGTCGTCGGAGGCTCGAAAGAAACAGTCGCGCACCGTCGTGTCGCCGCCGCCCAGCCAGTCCATGCCGTCCTGATTGGCATCGAGCGGAAGGCCGCCGATGACATTAACGTCGTAAAACCCGGTCATCCGGGAATCCTTCATCTGAATCTGCCACGTCCGGCTGCGGACAATGCAGGTGATGCCGTCGATCTCAACATTCCTCGTCTGATCCATCACGATGCAGTGCCAGCTCCGCAGGTGCATCCAGCCTTCGTCGCCGTCCGGAGCCTGCGGCCCGTCGTAAATGATCATGCCGTGGCCCTCGACCCGCACATCGTGGACCTGCCACAGATTCAGCGACCCGAAAACCACGGCGCCGGCGGCCAGATAAATCCGATCGCCGGAATTGGCATTGATGTCTTCCCGATGCACGCCAGGCCCGTAATACCGAACGCCCTGCGTGTGCGCCGTGATACCGGATCGGTCCGGCTCGCTGCCCAGCAGAAACAGCATCTCCGCATCGGCAAAATGATCGCCCGGCCGTGCGATCGAAAGCTTGACGGGACCAGGAATCCGAAATGTGATCGTTGCGCCCACATGCCGTGGCCGAATCCCATAGCGCATCGGCTGCACTTCGACGCCACGGTCCCAGTAATGCGCATCGGCGGCCCGAATCGAAACCGTCGCCGGACCATCGAGATCGAAATTCAGGAGGTAATAACTGCTCGCCGCATGCACCACCGGCGTCGAGCGACCGTTGATGGTCACCACAAAATAATCGGTGCGCACCACCGCCGGAATCGGCGCAATCCCGACATGCGTCGCAGCGAAAGCCGGCGCGCAGCAGGCCAACAGAAGCGCCGTGTGAGCCATTCGACGAATCATCGCCAGCTGTCTACACTCCTGTCGTCCCTATCGGCGCATCGCTCGTGCATCATCAAGTGGATCGATCTGTGCCCTGTGCCCTGCTTTCGCCGTCACATGACGGCGGGAGCGCCGATCCCCAGCCACGCCAGCGATCGAATCAGTTCCCGCTGCGTCACCGCCGCCGTCGCCAGCAGCAGCGCCTTCCGCGCCGGATCTTCTTCGCTCAGGATGTGATGAAGCCGGTAGAAATTGCTGAAGTCCTGCGCCAGCTGAAATGCATGCTTCGCCAAATACGCCGGCTCGGCCGTTGCGATGCATTGGTCGAGCAGCAGCGTCGTCTTCGCCGCCCGCAGCCAGACCTCCCAGATGCCCTCGCTGCCGTCTCCGCTCAGATACGGCGCAATGTCGACGCCCGCCAGCGCCGCCAGCGCCGGTTCCGGCGACGTCCCGGCCTTGCGAAAAATGCTCCGCGTCCGCACCACCGCATACTGCAGATATGGTCCGGTTTCGCCCTCAAAACTCAACGCATCTTTGAAGTCAAACGCGATCACCGAATTCCGTGTGAAGCGCAGCATGAAATAGCGCAGAGCGCCGACAGCAATGGCATGCGCCGTCTGATCCCGCTCGACCTCGCTCAATTCCGGATGCCGGCTGTCGACCTCAGCTCGGGTCGCCGCAACCAGCTTGTCGATCAGGTCATCGGCCTTCACCCCGAATCCTTTGCGCCCGGAAACCTCAATGTACGGCCGCGCCCGATCCTCTTCCGAAACTTCGTACCCGAGTTCTAGCGCGCACCGAGGCGTCAACGCCACCATCTCGTAGGAAAAATGCGTGTAGTGCGCAGCCTGCTCCGTGTACCCCATTCCGCGCAGCGCCTCAATCACATTCGCCTGCGGATCCGACTGACGCGAGTCGATCACGTTGTAGATCGCCTGCGCGCCGCCAAACTGCGGATGATCTTTCTCGCCCGTCTCCGCCGAAATCCAGCAACGGTGATCCGGGTATTCAAAGAATGGCCGATACGCAAAGTCTTTTCCCAGCAACCCAAACTTCCACAGGTGGTACGCGATGTCCTTGCCCACATACGTCACCGTGCCATTCGACCGCACAATGACCTTCGCATCCTCATCCGGCCCATCGCCAGCAGCGCCTTCGGCAGTTCCGGCTCGCCGCATCACCCAACAGCCCTTGTTCTTCCCTTCGGTCTCGAAATACAGCACGCCCTTTGCCTTCAGTTGCTCAAAGGCCAAATCCCAAAAATGCAGATGGAGTATCTCGCTCTCCCGCGGCAGCAGATCGTACTCGACCCCCAGCCGCAGCATCGTCTCCAGATGCCGCCGCAAAATCGCCGTCGAAACCAGCTCGGCGATCTGCGCCGTCTCGTTGCCGCCGGCCTCGATCGCATGGAGCGTATCGAGCCGCAGCTTCTTCCGCGCCGGAGCCTCGGCTGCATCGGCCTCGTACCACTGCGAAACGCGCGCATACGCATCCCAGCAATAGAAATCGATGCGGGCGCCGTCCTCGGCGAGTTCCGCCATCAGCTTCTCCACGGAGACGAGGTTCAGTCCTTCAAAATGCGTCAGTCCCACAACCACATCGGCAACCTGCACGCCGGTGTTGTCGATGTAGTTCTGGACATCGACCTTTTGCCCGGCCGCCTTCAGCAGCCGAACAAACGTATCCCCCAAAACAGCATTGCGCAGATGCCCTACATGCGCCGCTTTGTTGGGGTTGATGCTGGTGTGCTCCACCAGCGAGTGCAGCGGCTGATCCGGCGCCGGAATTGCGCCGCTCCCAGCGAAGGCCTGAACAAAACTGCCGCGATCCAGACGCGCATTGATGTAACCGGCGCCGGCCAGCTCCAGCGAGGCAAATCCCGGCACGCTCCTCAGCGCTGCCACAATCTCTTCGGCGATTTTCTTCGGAGCTTTGCGCAGCCTCCGCGCCAGCTCAAAAGCGATCGGCGTAGCGTACTCGCCGAAGGCAAGCTCCGGCGGCTGCTCCAGCACCACCGTTTCCACTTCGATCTGATACAGACTGCGCAGCGCAGCTCGAATCCGCTCCGCCAGCTGTCTCTGCTGTTTCAAATACACGCGGACGTCACCGTTGCGACCTTCGGGAAAACCTTGATTCTACCAGCCGCCTCGCTTCCGCCTGCGACGCGCGGGTCCTTTAAGATGAGAACAGCGCGGGCTCGCGGCTCGCTCGGTTTTAGCTGGTTGTTCGCTCGCACTTCGCTCGGTTTCACCTCGTCTCTCTATGTCTGAATCGAACAAGTTCTACCTCACCACACCGATCTACTACGTGAATGCCCGCCCGCACATCGGGCACACGTATACGACCATCGTTGCCGACGCCATCGCGCGTCGCAAGCGTTCCCTCGGCATCGATACCTGGTTTCTCACCGGGACCGATGAACACGGGCAAAAGATCGAGCGCTCCGCACAGCAGGCTGGCTGCTCGCCCCAGCAATTTGCCGACCGCGTCTCTGCGGAATTCCGCGGCCTCTGGGACCGCCTGGGCCTCACCTACGACGACTTCATCCGCACCACCGAGCCGCGTCACAAACAATCCTCCCAAAAGCTCTTCGCGCTCGTGCGGGACAAGGGCTACATCTACAAAGGCTCCTACACCGGCCAGTACTGCGTCTTCGACGAGCTCTTCGTCGAGGCGCCACCGGGCGCGCCCGGCCCCGACTGCGGCCGGCCCACGGAAACCATCAGCGAAGAAAACTACTTCTTCAAGCTCTCGGCCTTCGAGCGCCGCCTGCTCGAGTATTACGAAGAGCACCCGGAGTTCATCCGCCCCGAGGCACG
>JBAVUB010000037.1:0-5696 GCA_049696575.1 Acidobacteriaceae bacterium
GGCGAAGGCTACTGCAAAGGCGCATAGTACCCGGTACGTGCATGGACGGTCAGTGGCGGCAGGCCCGGAGGTGGCTGCAGCTTTACTTCCACTTTACGCCATTTGCCGGGCGCGCCGTTATTGTCGGAAGCGCAGCTGAGGTCGTATTGGGCGCGTCAACCCGAATCGTTCGCTTCTGTAACGCCAATCTGCTCCAGAGCCGCTGCGCCAGGCCTTCATCCCCACGGGAAGGTCGTGAAAAGAACGCGAGAGATGGTTATTCGCGCAGAGGGTGGGGCTGCGCTGGTTCACGCAACTTCCAGCACGACTGCCTCTCGTTTTGCCGGCAGAACCGCTAACAGGACAACTCCGATGCCGAGGAACAGGATCACATCGGTAAAGTTCCTGGGGACGCCGTGAATATACGTTTCCACGGTTTGAATGGCCATCACCGAGCCATGGGAGATGTTCCACCAGGCGGCCAGAGCAATCATGGAGCGATACTCCGACGGTCTCCTTGCGGCCATGAGCAGAAAGACCCCGACCGGAATAAAAAAGCTCAGAAACATCGGTTCGATCTCGTTCGTCCCCTTTAAGAGCCAGTTGGAATGCCACAGATCCCTAAACAGAAAATAAATCAGGGCCACATTGAACAGCCCCACGATCACCAGGACGATTTGTGTTAAGCGTTCTCTTTTCACATCGACCTCATTCTTTGAGCGGACAGTTACGAGGTGCGGGCAGTCTCAACGCCGGACCCGGTCGACGCCTGCCAGACGATGATCACGGTGCATACAGTTTCGATCGTTGCGAAGAACAAGTATGCAGGAAGAGCGGGCGTTCGGGCACCGAAACAAGGCGGAACGAAGGGAGAGGCCCCTCGTATTGTCGGTTTTGTGGCCGAGGACGTATTCGTTGCGCAGTTCGGCGCTGCTGCCCCTGCCACTCCCCGCGCACCCGCTCGCCTTCCGTGGAATAGTTCTCCTTCGCATTGGCGAACTCGGACCGGTGATAGGCCTGCGCCTGGCCCGCGGAGATCGGCTTCGACAGTGTCAGCATCGCCCTACATCTCCTCTCCCGGAGTCACGTCCATCGGCATCCTGGGCAACGTGGGTTCGGGCGGTGCCGTCTGCATCCGCCCCTCCCGCGCCGAGTTCGTGGCCAGGATTTCGAGCGCCCGTTTCATCTTGTTCGCGTCGGCCCAGGCGATCAGCTTTTTACTCGACTCCTCCGGGATCGCCGTCCCTTCGCCTACCTTCAGCATGAAGTTCAGCAGGATCGTCCGCATCGCCAGCACCTCGGCCAGGCCGGGGTCCCCAACGACGGAATTTTGTCGTTGGGGTGGAGGATCGCCCGCTCTGCCGCCATCGTCCCCGTCTCGACGCTCGACCCGAGCAGCACATCGCGCACCCACTCCGACAGCGTCAGCCCGGCTCGCTCGGCCCGCGATTCCAGCACCCGCAGCTCCGCCTCGGTCACCTTGGTCCCTACCGACTTGCTCCGCACTTCGCGCTTCATCGCGCACCCCTGGCATTGGTCGTGCACGGCGCAGACGCCGAAAAGGCCGCACGGAACTCCGTGCGGCCTCGGCTAACAGAACTGGCTGCTAAAGGAAAAACCTCTTCGCGTGCGCTCGATGGGGATTCGGCTCATCGCGTTCTCCGCTGCACCCCGAACATCGGAGACCATCGAGGCGCTTGCCCACTTAGACGCGGCCTATCTCAGGAAGTTGCTCCACAGCAACCGAAGTTACTCTGCAGCTCCCATCTGGGGGTGAACCTATGAAAGCGCTTGCCGTCCCGCCACGCGGTGGGCGGATAGCCTGAACGCACACGGGAGGCACCGTGCAACCAGTCATCGGGTGTGACGCACACAAGAAGTTTTCCGTCTTCGTGTCGGTCGATCAGCAGGGCAAGGCCTCGCGGCCTGTCCGCGTCGATCATGATCGCGGTCTGTACTGCAAATATCTGCGCTCGCTGCCGCCGGCGAGCGAGATTGCGCTGGAAGCGACAGGCCACTGGTACTGGATCGTCGATGCGATGGAAGAAGCCGGCCACCATCCCCATCTGGCCAATCCATTCGAGGCCAAACGGCGCATGGCCAAAAGCAACAAGACCGACGCACTCGATGCACGCGGCCTCGCCATTCTGCTCCGCTGCGGCACCTTGCCCGAGAGCTGGATTCCTCCCGGCGAGCTGCGCGATCAGCGGGAACTTCTTCGCACGCGCATGGCGTTACGCGACCTGCGCACCTCACTCAAGCACCGCATCCACGCCGCCATCGACCGCTACGGTTTGCATCCGGAGGCGATCAGCGATCTGTTCGGCACCAAAGGCAGACAGTACCTGGTCACGGTGATTCGCCGACTGCCGTCGGAAACATCGCAGATGACCGCCACGCAGCTCGACGCCATCGATCAGCTCGAAGACAAGATCGAAACCATCGAAAGCCGCATCGCCGAAAAACTCAAAATGAGTCCCGAGATCCGACTGCTGCGGACGGTCCCGGGACTTGGTCCGATCCTCGCACCCCTGGTGTGGCTGGAGATCGGCGACGTTGAACGCTTTCCGCGTGCCGAGCATCTGGCCAGCTACGCGGGTCTGGTGCCGCGCATCATCGCCAGCGGCGGTCACGTGCGGCACGGAGGCACCTGCCGCAACGTCAACCACTATCTGAAGTGGGCCTTCGTGGAAGCTGCCAACATCGCCATACGCATGAAAGCCCAGCGTCACCAGCACATCGGTCTGCTCTATCAGCGGCTGTATCCCGGCAAAGGGCATGGCCGTGCTGCGGTCGCCGTTGCCCGGCACCTGGCCGAAGCCTCGTACTGGGTGCTGCGCAAGCGGCAAAGCTATCGATCGCCTCAGCCGCATACCACAGGCTGACGCCGCAAAGTTCGTCCAGGTTCGGGTAAACGCGAGACACGTCTGGTCAGCAACAAGATCTCGGGGTGAATGCGGCACCCGATCGAACATGCTCATGCCTCTTTGAAGGCGAATATATGGCTCTTGACGAAGCCGACTGCAACGAGCGATCCGGACGGCAGGAACCACCTGACAGAGGAGAACAGCAAAGGCAAAACCAAAAACGCAGCTAAAAGGAAAAAAGCATCATGGGCGTGCAGGCCTCCCTGAGCGAACGGGGAAGTTTGCCCCGGATTGATCAAAAAGCCCGAAAAGCAAAAGCAAATCACCGCTTGACAAGAGGCGCTTTCATATATGACGTGTCGCAGCGCCAACAGCCGGTGCGTAAGCACCGTGTTCTTTCTCCCGGTCGGAACGGCTCCCGATTGAGGCCCACCAGACGCAGCTAGGCCGCCCCCGAAGAGACGGCCTGCGGCTAACCACTGGAGGGTACGTGACGATCAGCCGGCTTGCGCTATCTGTCGGAGCACTTCCATATCGCCGTCTGATAACTCAGCAGTCCCCACCTGAAGAGCATAGATCCCTTGACTGCTGCGCCAGAGTGCATCATCTCCGAACGCTTGCTCAGCCGGTCCCTCAGCTGCACTTCTATAGTCCTTCAGGTAGACCTCCATGTACTGACGCTTTGGATCGACGTAAACGTAGTCGAGGTCGGCGGCATCATTCAGGATTTTCTCTTTCCTGAAGAACGAGAAGCGAAGCCCGATAAGCACTTTCTGCCGGTTTCGCAAAAAATCATAGAAGCCGACCTCCCTTTCCAGGAGAGCGTATTTCGTGTCATCCAGCTCGATCTCTTCTTTGGCCTCTGCGGTGCTGGAGTGGACCCACGGTCGCGGCCCTAGAACGACGAACAACGATTGATCCGTTGGTGCGGCCATGAGGCTACCTCCCTAAGTAGTTTTCGAGCTGTTGTATCCGGTTCGCCTGTGTGCCGATGCCCGATTGCATGATCCCACCGGCGGTGCCCAGACCAGCGCTTATGTACGTCTTCGCCAAGTTCAGATACGCGCTCATCATTTCAGGCGTCAACCCAGGCGGCACTTCACCCGTCTTGAAGAACTTGTTGATGAGTCCCGCCGCGCCCGTAGCCGCCGATAATGTTTTCCATGCTTGTAGAGCTGCTTGATACCTCAGTGCAGCGCTTGCCTCGGCGACAACTGGCGCAACTTCCGCTCCCATCATCACACCAACGGAACCGACAGTTGCCCAGCCCATTGCGTTCACGACAGGAGCTGTTTGAGTATTTATGAAGTCGATGCCGTTTCGGTTTGCGTAGTAGTCAGCTCCACCGTCTGAAATGTAGGTCGCGGTCCCGACGGTATTGCCATTTGAATCGGTGATTGCTGTAGCGCTGAAATTACCATTGCCATCGCCATTCATCCCGACCTGATTTAGCGTCGGAACATTCAGTCCGCCATTGCCCGCCTGCTGTGCCGCCTGATACTGATCGTTCGTCATCTCCGTGCATTGCTGGTTTCCGTTCGCATCATTCGTGCAGACGTTCACATCGTGACCGTCAGAATCAGTCCGTGAAAGCGGATTGTTGTAGACATAGGAATAGAGATTGAGACTCTGGGGATTCAAAGGATCGCCATATGGCATAGGGTCGATGCCAACGAATGGAAGAGCGTCCGAGGGGTCTTGAGAATCCGGGCTCATGAACCGGCCCATTGAGCTTGCGTAGTACCTGGCTCCGAAGTAGTCATTGCCGGATTCTGTATCACGTTCTTTGCCGGTAAAACGGGATGCGTTTGAAACACACAAACACATAAAGCTTTGAGCGGAGTCGTACGTAAAGAGAAGACGCATCGTAGCGATGGGAACTCCCTAATACCAAGTAAGCCCGCTGCTTTCCAATGGCTGAAGATCTTTCTCGTGGGCGCAGGTTAATCCGAGTTGCCGCACCTTCGCAAACCACGTTCGGTAGAAGCCATAAGCTTTGCGGACGGCGGCGGGTTTGGTCACGTAGTTGCCGCTGGAGTCGCTTGTCGAAGCGCCTTCGCCTAGAAGAGCAACAGCGGCGGCGTGATCGTAGTGGCCGCTGTATACGTAGGAAATGGCATAGAGCGCCGCAAGGTTTACGCGCGGTGGAGCGAACGTCTGGGATACGTCCAACCGCACAGCACCTCCGAACGCCGCAGGCCGGAGATCGTTTTCAAGCGTAAGGAAGCACTCGATAGCTTGGAGCTTCTCGGCCTCCGATAGAGAGGCAATACTCCACGGATCGGACTCGGGAACTAATAGCGAAGTCGTGCCCTTCTTCGCCTCCGAGGCTCCGGCCTCTCCGCCCTTCGTGACCTCAGCTATCCATCGACGACATTTTGAAGCGCTTTCTGCATGCGCCATTGTGTGAAACTCCACGATCATCAGAAGAGCCAACAGCAAACTACTGCTGAGGATGTTGCGTGTAGTACGTGAGTTTGTCATTTGGGTCATACCATCCTCTCCCTGGAGTCGTGACGGTGTACGGAGTGATCCCGCCTTTGCTGCCTACAGTGTTCACGCCGCCTGCCCCCAAGGACAGAACGGACACGCTGTGATCGGTAGTGCTGAGCGAGCCGTTTCGAGTGTAGACACCCACGTCTCCCACCTGTGGATTGGAAGTCATGCTGAAGCCATCACCCTTGATCAGTTTTCCGACCTGATCGTTGTTGATCCACACCTGCCCAGCGGCGAACGTTGTGCCGTGGCAGTCAGCGGAGTTTCCATTCGATTGGATACCTCCACCTAGCGCACTCGCGTCGAGCTGCGTTGTGGTCTTGCCATCTGCGCTCGTAACCGACACCTGAAGAC
>JBAVUB010000038.1:0-2473 GCA_049696575.1 Acidobacteriaceae bacterium
AACATGGGTCTGCGCGATCACGGCAAGCTCACAGAGAAGGCGGAGCACGCGGGGATCGTCTCCGAGCACTATCCGAAGTCCTGGACGCCCTACGCGGTCACGGACTGGCATGGCCACAAGATCTCCAAGTAGTTCATAACAAGTAATTTACATGACAATCGATAAATATGCTGTGTGCTGAATATGCGTAATACAGCTAGATGTTCTAGAAAAATTCTATATTTACTGAACAGGGAATATATAGCGAAAATGCCGGATATTCAACAATCCGAGCAAGAGCTGCAAGCTACTCTGTTGTCGGTTCTGCGCAAAATGCCCAATGTGACCTCGGTATATGAGGAAGCGTTGGAAGGGCCAGACAACGGAATCGACTTCATTGTGAAGGCTTCGGTGAATGGAAAGCCAGTGCGCCTGTTGGTCCAGGCGAAGAGTGCTCTCTTTCCGAGGGATGTCCGAGCTGCGTTTTGGAACATGAAGTCCGCCTCCCGGCGGCCTCCAAAGGACGAGGACTCAATCCCGGCAATACCGATGATTGCTGCTGGCACGATCTCCGAAGGTGCCAAAGAACTGCTTCAGGCCGAGCGCATCGGGTATCTTGACCGCGCCGGCAGCCTGTTTCTTCCCAACGACGATCTATACATCCTGATCGACAGACCGGCGCCAAAAGAAGCGCGCAAGATGGGCCGGCCGCTGTTCTCCGGAAACCGATCGGCCGTCGTCCATGCGTTGCTGTTGAACCCGGAACAGTGGTTCAGCACCAATGAGCTGGCCAAACTTGCATGGGTGTCTCCTTCGACCGTCTCCGTTACGTTCGCCGAGCTCGAGAAGCGGGATATGGTCGCGGTTCAGGGCAAGGGACCAAACAAGAGCCGTAGGCTTTCTGCGCCTGCGGCGTTGCTGGACGAATGGGCCAGGCAAACCGAACTTCTTCCGAGGCCTGAGATCCGTCGCTATTACGTTCGAAGGGTCAAGCCCGAGGAGCTGATGAAAGCGATCAATGACATTTGCAAGAGGCTAAGCACCGCATACGTGATCACGCATGAATGGGCCGCGCAGCTCTACAGCCCCTTTCTGTCGAACATCTCGCAGGTGAAGTGCCGGGTCTTCCCGAATGGCCCCCTCTCTCTGATTACAGGCGAACTGAATGCACGCGAGGTGGAAGAAGGAAGCAACTTTGGCTTGATACAAAGTGAGTCTGTCAAGGACATGCTGTTCGAGCAGGAGATCCGCGGTGTACGGGTCGAAAGCCCAATACTCGCATACTTGGACCTGCTGGGTGGCGAGGGTCGTTCCAAGGAATTGGCGGAGCATCTCCGCAATGAGAGGATCGGATTCTGATGTCGAAGCCCAATACTATCGACGGGTACAACGAGCAGGTCACTCGCGACTGCGAGCGTGTCTTGGTCACGCTGCTCCGCAATCTCGGGCCGTGGAAGGACTCGATATTCCTCGTCGGTGGGCTGACGCCACGTTATCTGGTACCCGATCGTCCTCCGGTAGTTCCACCTCATGCGGGGACGCTCGATCTCGACATCGTGCTCGACGACCTAATCCTTGAGACGACGGACGCCTACAAGTCCCTGGAAGAGAACCTGCGGAAGATCGGTTTCGACAACGCGACGAACCGGAGCGGCCAGAAGCAGAACTGGCGATGGCAGATCACGATGGCCGACGGAAGCCACGTCATCCTTGAACTTCTTGCGGATCGCACCGATCAGGTAGGCCCTCGCGTGCAGCCGCTTCCCACGGATGGCAACATCTCAGCGCTCAATATGCCGTATTCCTCCATGGTGTTTGATCTCCACGACGCGACCGAGGTCCGTGCAGAGCTGCTGAGTGGGGATGGAACGGTGACGGAGTTCATTCGCTATGCGAATATCGTGAGCTTTGTTTGCCTCAAGGCCTTCGCTCTGGATGGCCGCGTCGAACGCAAGGATCCGCACGATCTTGTGTATTGCATCGAGCACGGGCCAGGCGGCTGGGAGGCCGCTGCCGCGGCATTCCGTGACCAACTGACAGGCAAACACGAAGCCGCGATCAGCCAGTGCCTGGAAATCTTGCGGAGGCGCTTCCTCAGTGATGAGAAGACCGAAGCTCGCCTGAAAGACGGACCCGCGATGGTAGCCAATTTCGAGTTGGGCGAATCCGGAACCAGTGAGAACAGGATTCTGCGGCAACGCGACGTTGCAGCCCCCTTACTACCAACGTGGAGGCATTACGATTTATCACGGCGACAGCAGAGAGGTAATAGGTCGTTACCGGAGTTCCCAACGTTACCGGACAATTCCGCATCGAGGGTCAGATCGATTTGCCGGAATAACGTCGCGGAGTCAGTTTGCATATGATCGAAACGATACGGCTTGTGCGTTGCTCGACCCAGTGCGCTCTGGCGATCGCCGCTGCCTTTCTGTCGCGGGCGGGTTACTCGCAGATGCCCGGAGCGGCCCTTCCGGCGCTCCCCCCGGTCACGGCG
>JBAVUB010000039.1:0-17940 GCA_049696575.1 Acidobacteriaceae bacterium
GCAATGTTTGGTGCTGGCGGAGCTGGCGCGGGCGGCGCCGATTGATCGTCCGCCGCAGCCGTGGGAGTTGGTGCAGGAGTGCTCGCCGGTGCGGGTGGCGCCGTTTGCGCTGACGCATTGGAGACCCGAATCAGCGCAGTCGCCGCGAAGAGCGCGATCGGAATTAACAACAGAGAAACCAGGGCGCGGCGGCGTCCTTCGGCGAAGGCGCTTCGGAACAGGTGTTCGTTCAGCAGCCGTTCGATGCGATGAGCAAGATTGCCTGGGCGAGCCATCGCAACTCCTGGTAAGGTTTGCCGCGGCATGGCCGCGAACTCCAGCAGAATTTCGGCGTAGCCCGACCGGCTGGCCGCAGCGTCGATGCCCGCGCGATCGCCGATAGCTTCGCCCAGCGTCGTCAACGTCCGGCGTAGCCACCATCCCAGCGGGCTGAACCAGAACAGCGCCGTATACATGCCTGCCAGCACTTGCAGATAGAAATCGAACTGCCGCACATGCGACCGCTCGTGAGCCAGAACCGTCTTCAGCTTCTTCATGTCCCACTCGGTGTAGCTCGCGGGCAGCACGATGCCCGATCCAATCGTCACCGGCGACGGGATCTTGCGGCTCGAACGCACATGGGGCTCGGGTGCAACCAGCGGCGAGACGAGATCCGCCGTCATCCAAAGCCGCAGTGCAGCCACCAATCCCCACAGCAACCGCAGCAGCAGCGCCCCAGTCACCGCCAGATAAACCGTCGCGATCAGGCGACCCGGCAGCGGCCATTGGAATCCTGTGTGCCTCGGTAGGTCCGTTGACGCGACCGGTGTAGTCACAGCCACGTCGTCCGGCACGGCGGAAAGAACAACCGGGCTGGGCGCTACCGTCGTGCTTTCGGGCAGGGCAACTGGCGCCTCCTCGGAAGTCAGCACGACCACGGGCGCTGCTTTTACTTGCGCCGGCGCGACAGCGACTTGCTTTACGCGAATAGGCACCGCCCATCCGAACCGTCCCGCCCATCCTGTGGCGGCCGGCCAGCGCATCAGGAACGGCATCGCCAGCGAAGCGATCAGCACAACGGTCCATGCGGCTTTGCGCACCGGCACATTGGTCACGCGCAGCAGGCGCAGGCTCGCACCCACTGCAACCGCAAACACCAGCGCCCTGAGAGCAGCTTCGATCATCACCGCTGTCATGCCTTGCCTCCCTCCTGCTTTTTAGCCGCCGCCACGCGCCGCGCCAGACGCTCCAGCTCCGCTCGGCTCACTACTTTCGAATCCACCAGGCCCACCAGCAGCTCTTCCACCGATCCCTCGCAGAACCAATCGACGATGCGCTGCACCGCGCGCGCCGCCACTTTTTGAGGCGATTCCGCCGGCCGATAGATGAAGGTCCGATTGTGGACCGAGTGCGCCAGGTAGCCCTTTTCTTCCAGCCGCCGCAGGACGGTGCGAATGGTAGAGTCCTTCAGCGGACGCTCGACTTCCTCACGGACCTCTTCAGCGGTCGCGTTCTTGAGCCGCCACACAATGCCCAGGATGTCGCGTTCCAGCTCTCCCAGTTCAGCTGGATCATGGTTCGATGGAGTGTTACTCGTCATAGTGTTACCCACTGTAACACATAAGATCGCCTGTCGCGCAAGAGGGTGGGCAAAATATTTTGTCAGCGCGCCTTTTCCAGACGAAGTCCCGAACCGAAGCAAGGTCACGCACATGAGACAGCGCGCACAGCCAGGCGGTTAGGCCCGTATTTTTGTTTGGAGAACCTGGGGCGCTGCAGCCCGCCACTGATTGCTACATTAACCGGCGGCGCACCAGATCCAGGGCCTGCTGGCTCGCATTGAATCGCACGCCCTCCCGATCG
This sequence comes from Acidobacteriaceae bacterium, assembly GCA_049696575.1. Taxonomy (GTDB): domain Bacteria; phylum Acidobacteriota; class Terriglobia; order Terriglobales; family Acidobacteriaceae; genus Palsa-343. The sequence goes on from JBAVUB010000039.1 coordinate 1,843, forward strand.
CCGAGAAAGCGCTTTTCCACCCACTCCGTGCCGTCGGCGTCGCTTACCGCCGCATAAACCAGCCCCACCGGTTTGTCTTCCGTGCCTCCGGTGGGACCCGCGATGCCAGTGATCCCCAGTCCCAGCGTCGATCCGCAGCGCTCCCGAATCCCATCCGCCAGCGCCACGGCCACTTCCCGGCTTACCGCGCCGTATTGCGCGATCAGCTGAGGATCGACCCCCGCCAGCTCGGTCTTCAGCCGATTGCTGTAGACCACCGCCCCTCCGGTGAACGAACGCGAACTACCACTCACACTGGTCAGGCGCTCGGCCACCATGCCGCCCGTGCAGCTTTCCGCCACGGAAAGGGTCGCCCCACGCATCTCCAGGTAGTACAGAACAATCTGCTCCAGGGTTTCACCTTGCGACGAATAAACGAAGTCTTCGAGCTCCTCTTCAATCTTGCCCGCCAGCTCGTCGACGCGTGTCTGCGCCAGATCCTGAATCGGCTTCGAGCAGGTCAGGCGCAGCTCGATGTCTCCTAAATGGGCGAGAATAGTGGTCTCGACGTCGTTGTACTGCGTGTAAATCGGAGCAATCTTCGCGTCCGCCGTCGACTCGCCGATCATCGCCGCCTTGAGTACGCGCGTTGCAATGTGCTTCCTCGGCACAATCTCCCTCAACCGCGGGAGACACTGTTCCTCAAACATCGATTTCAATTCGTGCGGCGGACCCGGCAGCAGCATGGCCAGCTTGCGATGCTTGCCGACTACGGTATCCAGCCACTGGCCCGGGGCGGAACCCAGTTGGTTCGGCAACATGGTCGCGCCTTCGATCACATCCGCCTGCTTTTCGTTATTCCGCGTGATCGTCATCCGCCGTGCGGCGGCTCGCGCATACAGATGCGCAATTAGCTCCGGATCGCGCTTCACCCTCACGCCCAGCGCCTCCGCCACAGCCTCTCGCGTCAGGTCGTCTTCGGTCGGACCCAACCCGCCCGATATGACCACCAGGTCAACGCGAGTCAGCGCATGCCGCACCGCGTTGGCAAGCTGCTTGAGGTGGTCGCCGGCAATAGTCTTAAAGTCGACGGTAACGCCCAGCTCATTTAGCTTTTCCGTAATGTAAAGGGAGTTAGTATCCTGGCGGAACGGCGTGAGCATCTCCGACCCAACTGCGATGATCTCCGCGTTCATCGATCTCCAGGGATTCCCTGCGCGGGAATCGAACCGCTCACCGCTTGGCGATCACAGCAGCCGCCAGCCTTCGACACCCAGCGCTACATGATAAATCGATGTGCTCGTGGCGATCAGAGCTCCGCCGCCCGGCACGAAGTTGAAGCCAACAATTCCCGGCCCCGACACCGCCAGTGAAGCCTCACCCTGCGGCGAGATCATGACGATACCCCTGCGCCCTCGCAGCGACGCGGCCACGTAAACGTTGCCCGCCACGTCGACGGCCACGCCCTGCGGGCGCCCCAGCCCGCGGTGCAGGACACCGATGTCGCCATCGCGATTGATCGCATACACGGCGTCGTAGCTCGAGGTGGTCGGTCCTGTCACGTACAGCGTGCCATCCGGGCCAAAGGCCAGGTGATAGGCTGCCACGCTGGGCTCCAGCGTGGCAAATACAAAAATCTGCCGGTCCGGCGCGATCTTGAAGATGGTCCCGCTGCGATCCCCCACATAAAGATTCTGATCCGGATCGAACGCCATCCCGGTCGCCACGCCCATGCCCTCGGCGTACACGGTGGCCGCTCCGTTCTTCGCCACGCGATAGACCTTGCCTTCGTGGCGCGACGAGACGTAGAGATTCTCCTCGTAATCCACCGCCAGCCCGGTCGCGTTCATGATGCCGCGCACAAACGGCCGCATCTCCCCGTCACGCTCGATGCGAAACACAGAGACCGGCGTCTCCTGTCCTCGTTGCCCGGAAAACGTGACGTAAATGTTGCCTGAGTGATCCATCACCGGGTTGGCAACCGCGTGCATGCCGGTGGCAAGCAAACTCGCCACACGCACTTCCACTGCGTTACTCTGCGCTCCGTTCTGCAGAATGCGCAGCCGTCCCGATTCGGCTTCCTCCGGCACGCGCAGCGTAAGCCGCGCACCGCGGCTCAGGAGCACAGGCGCGGCCAGATCCCCCAGCATCGCGATGGGCCGTCGCCATTCTGGACCGCCCATGCGGCTCTTGTCGCCGTTCGCCGTGGCGACCGCGCCGAGGTTCGCGCCCAGAACCTCCACGTCACCACCCGGCAGCGCTGCTCCCGGTGACACCACATCGATCCTGGGGGCCGTGCTCGATTCCGATTTGAGAATACGCACCATCGCTGTCGCTAACCAGCCTACTTGCTTTCCCTCACCACCACATCCGCACCAGCCACATCACCAGCAGACCGTATACTCCCGCGACGATGTCGTCCAGCATGATCCCGGTCCCGCCGGGCAACCGCTCCATCGAGCGCACCGGCCACGGCTTCACAATATCGAAGAAACGGAACAATGCGAAAGCCAGCAGCGCATGACCGAGGTCCACCGGAGCAATTGCCAGGCAAACCCACTGCCCAGCCACTTCATCGATCACTACAAATCCGGGGTCCGTGTGCCCACTTTCCCGTTCGACAATCGTACTCGCCGGAATCCCGATCAGCACTACCACCAGCGCGCCCGCCAGAGTCACCAGGACGGCTGCCCAACCGGATAGATGTGCCGCATCCAGCCCGATGTACCAGAGCGCCGTCGCCGCCAGCGATGCCCATGTCCCGGGCCCCGGTTTCAGCCGCCCAATCCCGAAAAACGTCCCAACATTCCACGCCCAGTTCGTCCTCGCCACGGGCGGCGCCGTCGCTCCTCCCTCGTGAATCCGCACGCCCGGCGGGGGTAACTCACTCCTGTTCGTCATGCTCCCCGTGCGGTTGTGGATCGCCGCCCAGCCCCTCGAGCACCTCAGGATCGAGGATGGGCGATGAGATGCGATAGCCCCCGCTGGCCCACTTGCCCAGATCGATCAGCCGGCACCGGTCGCTGCAAAACGGAAAATTCTCGTCCTGATCCGCAACCACTGCACGGCAGGTCGGGCAACGCAAAATTGTATTCTTCGGACTCACAAACCCACTCCCGCGCCGGCAAGCTCCTCCGTCTTCACGTTGCGGCCGTCCCCGAAAACTTCACCCACGACGCGCGCTACCAAATCGTACTCGTGCGCCTCCGTCACCTCGCAACGATAAAACCCGCCCGGCCTCAGCGCCTCAAACGGACCAAAATCGTTCACGAACACAGTTCCGTCAATCTCCGGCGCGTGCCACTGCGTCCGTCCCTCCCACAGCAGCGGCGTCTCCTCCGACTCGCCTTCGACCAGCAGGTCGAATGTCCGCCCCACGCGTTCCTGCATTATTTGACGGCTGATTCCCTTCTGCAGCTTCATCAGCGCGCGCCGGCGCTGCTCGATGACGCGCTTTGGGACCTTCGCTCCCAGCTCAATCGACTTCGACCCTTCCTCATCGGAATAGGCAAACACCCCGAGCCAGTCAAACTTTGCTTCCACAACAAAATCGCAAAGCGCCTCAAAGTCGGCATCCGTCTCACCGGGAAATCCCACAATGAAAGATGTGCGCAGCGCGATCTGTGGCACCGCCGCTCGCACCTTGTTCAGCATCTTCAGGAAAATTTCTGCTCCGCCACCGCGCTTCATCGCCTTCAGCACCGCCGCCGACGCATGCTGGAGCGGCACATCCAGATACTTGCAGATGTTGTCGTGTTTCGCGATGGTCTCCAGGAGCCGCCCGGTGATCCGGTTCGGATACGCATAGAGGAAGCGTAGCCAGGTCAGGCCTTCAATCCGCGCCAGCCGATCCAGCAGCAGGGCCAGACCATCCTTCAACCCAAGATCTTCGCCGAAACATGTCGTGTCCTGGCCGATGAGGGTAATCTCCCGCACGCCCTCCGCCACCAGAGCTTCCGCTTCGGCAACCACCGACTCAAACCGCCGCGACCGGAACTTTCCGCGCAGGTTTGGGATCACGCAAAAACTGCAGGGATGATCGCAGCCCTCGGCAATCTTGATATAGGCCGACGCGCTCTTCGTCGCCCGCAGCCGCGGCGTGGTGTGGTCGTAAAGATACTGCGGGAGCTGCGCCGTCGCGCCATCCCATACCACGCGGGAAAATCGCCCCTGCTCCTCGCGCCGATTCCCTTCCGCCCGGGAACGGGCAGTGTCGGACTCGACTTTGTGGGTTCCCGCCAGAGATTCGCGGCCAGATCGAACCTCAGCGCGACCGTTCGACGCAAGGATGTTAAAAGGCGACGCTGCGCCAGCATTGAGCGTCGGCGAACCGAACCCGGCAGCGGCGAGAATTTTCTCCAGCTCGCCCGTCCCGACGACCGCGTCCACTTCCGGAATGTTCTTCTGAATCTCGTCGCGGTAGCGCTCCACCAGGCATCCAGCCACAATCAGCTTCCGCGCTGAGCCTGTAGTCTTCAGCCGCGCCATTTCGAGGATCGCGTCTACCGACTCCTGCTTTGCCTTGTCGATAAACGAGCAGGTGTTCACCACCAGAATGTCGGCAGCCTCGGCGTTGGGAGTCATCTCCGCCCCCGCGCGATCCAGCAGCCCCATCATCACTTCGCTGTCGACGAGGTTCTTCGGGCATCCCAGCGAAACAAACCCGACTCGCGGCGGCCGCGCCGCACCCTGATCCACGCGGGTATTCTCCGTCCCTGTTTCATCGATCACAGCTTTATTTTACCGGGAGTTCCGAAGATGCAGCCGGAACCGCTTTACTCCGTCTCCGGCATCGCCACCAACAGAAAAATCAGGCCCACGACCCCGAACATCCGGAACGCCGCTTCCCGCCCGTTCCATGTTTGCGACTGCCACATCAGGAACCACTCGCCCCCGACGCAGAGAAAGGCCACCAACCACATCAGCAGGCTCAACGTCAGCCCCGCAATGGCCAGCGTCTTCGCATCCTGGAACGCCGTGCCCGGCTTGCCTACGGCACGCAGAAGCTCCAGGCTTCCAGCCCAGGTCAGCAGCATGGTCACTGCCTCCCAGGCGATGATGATCCCGTAAAAGACGGCATGAATCCACTGCGGATGGATCGCGCGCCACATGCCGTGATTACCGGGGATCGTGGAATCCATCAACAGCACATGGTGCACGAACCCATAATCGGAGCCGTAATCGGTCAGATTGTTGAAAACCACCAGCGTGTAATAAAACGCGACCGCTGCTACCAGCAGCGTTTTTGACAGTCGCAGGATCATGGTTTCTCCCCGGGCGCAAAACTGCGGAAATAAGCTGTGAGTGCTGCAATGGTCGCGGCGTCATAATCCGGATTCGCAGGCATATTCGCCTCTGGATTGATGGAGTTCGGCCGCACGACGTATTTGCCAAACGCGGATGGATTGCCCTGCGCGATCAACGCCATCTGTGGCCAGCCAAACGGCGACTTCGTCCCGCCAATGTCTCCCTCACGATGGCAGCGGAGGCAGTTCTGCAGCGCGATTCGGTATCCCTGCATGGCGGGTGAAACGGCGGCGGACGCCATCCCCGGGGGATGTAACTGCTTCAGCACCGCCGCTTCGTCGAGGAACCGCAACCCGATCACGCCGTAAGGAATCTGCGCCTCATCCTTATGCGCGAGAACGTGAAACGCGGGCGAGAAGGACGGATGCGAAATTAGGTAGGGCCCGTAATTCTCGCCATTCGGTCCCTTCGGCCATTTTGCCGGCTCCTGTCCACCGATGCGCAGCACCAGAATTGGATCATGCGTAGCCCGATACTCCGCCGTGTAATGGGCCTCGTAACCGTCGTCAGCACTCGCGGCAATCAATTGCTCTCCACCGTTGATGCTCAGGGCTGCCATGATCACATCGAGAGAGACGCCGCTCAGCGTCACCGGGGCGGAAAAATTCTCATCATTCTTTACGGTGAACGTCACCTGCGCCAGACGGCTCAGGTCCGTATAGCCCACAAACCGCTTCCCACCCTGCGGAATTCCAGGCACGTTCCCGGAAATTTCCAGGTCCTGCGGCGAACTTCGCTGCGCGGCCAGCGGAATCCGCTGCGGCCCAGTTCCGGGGATGGCAGCACCAAACAGCGCCACACAGAAAATTAGCATTCCGGATCGCATGCGGCTTATCCTAAACGACAGCCGCCGCTTGCGGGAAAAATCCCAACGTCATCAACGATGACTCCCCCCCCCGCGCAACGCCATGATCGAGGTTCCAGACGGTTGTAGCCGTGCGATGACCTCATCCCGGTCCCGGCTGCCGCGCCATAACCGCAATTTATCTCCCGAATCGCGTTTTCCACAGTTCCTGATTTTTTTCCTTGGGCTGGCGCGATCCCTGGGCTATGCTCTCCTGAAAGTCCTCGTCGACTCGGCTCCCGCTTGTTCTCGCAGCCGTTGTTACCTCAAACAAATTGTTTCGAAGACTGCACCACGCAGCCGCCGCACCGCCTTTTTTCCCGCGCGGCCAGGACTTTTTCTACACCGTTCTGAGGAGGCACTTATCGATGTTCAGGCGCTTGGCTCCAGTGCTGTGGCTTTTCCTCGTGTTCTGCGTTGCTGTTCCCTTCTCCCTCCATGCCCAACAGACCCTGGGCGGTATCACCGGCCAGGTCACTGACGTCTCCGGCGCGGCGGTTGCCGGAGCTTCGGTCACCGCCACGGGCGAGCAGACGGGCCTCACTCGCATGGCAACGACCAACGGAGAAGGCGTTTACACGCTGGTCAATCTCCCCATCGGCACCTACACCATCAGCGTCGTCAATCAGGGATACGAATCGCAAAAGTTTCCAGGGATTCTGGTCCAGGCGGATCGCACCGTTACCGTCAATGCTCTTCTGAAAGTCGGCCAGGTTAGTCAATCGGTCACGGTCGAAGCCACGCCGCTGCTCAACACCGTCGACACCACCAACGGCTACGTCCTTGATAAAGCGCAGATCGACACCATCCCGCTGCCCACCGGCAGCTTCACTGGACTCGCCATCCTCTCGCCGGGGGTTAACGCCGAACTTCCCGGTGGTACCGGATCCAACAGCGGTATGGGCAACGCACCCATCTGGGCCAACGGACAGCGCGACACCTCCAATGCCTTCATGATGAACGGCGTCGACGCCAGCAATCTTTTTAACGGCAAGAGCACCAGCGAGGTGGAATCCGCGCGCGTCGTAAATAATACCGGCGGCAGCGCCAGCAGCGGAACCACCAGTGCCGGGGTTGAGCCCAGCGCTTCGTCGGTCTATCTCTCCATCGGAAATTCCCTCCCCACGCCTGCGCCGGAGACGCTTCAGGAGGTTCGCGTCAATGCTTCCATGTATGACGCGCAACAGGGTTCAGCCAGCGGCGCGCACATCGACATGAGCACCAGCTCCGGCAGCAATGTTATGCATGGCAGCGTCTACGGACACCGCGGCACCAACTGGATCAACGCCGCGCCCTTTTTCTTCAAGAACAACTCGGGTATTCCTGCTGCGGACCGAAATCCTGAACTGCACCGTTACATTGCTGGTGGCACGCTCGCCGGTCCCCTTATCAAGGACAAGCTCTTTTACTTCCTCGGCTATCAGCACCTGCATATCTCCGATCAGGAAACGGGCGATACGCTGATCGCTGTTCCCCCCGGCCTGAGCGATACGAATCGAACGCCCGCGGGGTTGGCCCAGATTGTCGACACCAACTTTCCTGGGGAAGATGCCGCAAACGGCTTTACCGTCGGCGCTTCCGACTGGGCCGCCAATCCCGTTGGCCTTGCACTCTTCCAGGCCAGGCTCCCCAACGGGCAGTGGCTCATCCCCAACGACAACGGCCACCTTCCTGACGCCCTTTCGCCCTCCAACGCGTTTGAGTTAGGCACTTCGTATTTCATTGCCGATCAGGGTGTCGGCGACCTCGACTGGAACGCCTCGTCAAAAGACCTGGTGAGTCTGAAGTACTACTACGAGCACGATCCCAACAGCTCTCCTTACGGAACTTCGAGCGTGCCGGGGTTCACTGAGAAGATGGACGCGGGATCCCAGGTGGCCACCGTCACCAACATCCAGAGCCTGCGGCCTAACTTCAGCCTTACTGAGACCCTTGGCATAATCAGAGAGAAGGCCTACAGCACCAACGAGCAGCTCTGGTCCCCCGGTCAGAGTGGATCGCCGCTCGCCGCCATGACTTCCGCTTTTGGCTCGTATTTCCCAGGTATTACGATTGTCGACACCCTCGGCGAGTACGGTGCAGATCAGGGCCTTTCCCAGGTCATGCTGAATATCGGACCCAGCTCCGCAAACCAGGGCGCTTTTACCGGTGTCTTCCAGAACCGCATCCAGCCGTCGGCCAACGCCATCTGGACCAAAGGTGTTCATTCCGTCACCTTCGGCGGCAGCTGGTCGTACACGCAGCTCAACGTCCGCGACCTTCGCACCGGCAAGGGAGCGATAGCTACTCCCGATTTTTCTACCTACGCCATGAACTGGGTTTCTCCCTACTCCACTGACGGCTTCGTCGCCACTGACTTCCTTCAGGGAAACGCCAACCGCTATTACCGCGCGAATCAGACCGGACTCTACCTGCAGGATAAGTACCAGGTGCGGCCCAACCTCAGCATTACCGCCGGGCTTCGCTATGACTGGAACGGCGGCCTGACCGAAAAATACGGGCGCATTTATAACTTCGACCCTTCCGCCTATAGTTACGATACGGGGGCCGACACCATTACTGATCCCGGTTTCATTATCGCCGGCAATAATGTTAACGGAACCAAAGGCGTCAGCAATACCACTCTCACCGGACGCCAGTGGGGCATAGCCCCGCGCCTGGGCCTTGCGTGGCAGCCGTCGGCGCTCCACGATAAGTTTGTCGTCCGCGGCGGTTCCGGATTCTACTATGACCGCGGTGAACTTTACACCTACTTCTCGCCGGGCTACGCCGCTGGCGAAGTAGCCGGCGGACCCTTCGGCGTCAGCCAGACACCCCCGTTTGCCACCGCGCAAGCCTGCCCCTACACCGCATCGCCCTATGGCAATACCAGCTTTTTGTACAATTATTACATTCCCATTTGCGGTCTGCCGGCATACAGCCCGGCAGACGGTAACACCTTGGCCTATAACCTCGCGCAACCCTGGGGTCCCAATCCACTGGCCCCGCCCAGTAATCCCAGCGCCGCTAGCCTCACTAACTTTCTGCCCAACGCCGCCAGCATCATCAGCGGAGCTCAGCCCTTCACGCTTGGCGACTACAACCGCGCCAACAAGCTGCCCTATTCGATCAACTTCACCCTCGATCTGGAATGGCAGCCCCGCAACGACCTGATGGTCGATCTCGGTTATGTGGGTAATCTCGGGCGTCACCAGGTCATTCCGCTGCCCTTCAACCAGGCGCAAATTGCCACTCCGGGTAGCCCCACGCATCCAGGCGGCACGGCTACGCAGGATTTCACCTACGGCTATACGGTCTATAGTCCAGTCACATTCTTTCCGATCTGCGTCAACAACGACGCCAACTGCACCTATGGAGCAATGCAACAGAATTACGAGGGCGGCAACGTCGACCTGCGCGTTCCTTACATCGGCTACTCGTCGGAGTCCGAATCCTACACCGCAGCTGGCATTGCCACTTACAACGCTCTGCAGGCGCACGTGGAAAGGCGGCTCAGCCGCGGTTTCCAGACTGGCGTGTCTTATACCTTCTCGCATGCCACCGACGAACAAAGCGCCTTAGGCCTCTTCTACAATGGCAACGATCCCAATAACCTTCGCAGCGGTTATGGATCGGCTGACTTCGACCGCACCCACGTGTTGAATTTCACCTACGGCTTTGTCTTGCCGAAGTTTTACAACGAGAGTTCCCTCTCGGGTAAGGTTCTCGACAACTGGTCGCTCACGGGTGTCGCGATCATCCAGAGTGGTCAGCCCTACAGCATCATTGATTTCTCCGGCGCGGTGGGCAGCCTTTATTACAGCACCTTCGACGGCATCACTAACCCCATCGTTCCGCTCGCGCCCGGCTGCACCGCCAAAAGCGCGCTCACCGGCCGCTCCGGGGCCTTCTATAACAACACAACCGGCGCTGGCGCCGCCCTCAAGGCCTCTTGCTTCACTCTGCCTCTGGTTTCTCCCGGTACCGACGGAGTTCCTGCCGGAGATACCTTCGAAACTACCTTCGCCACGGGTCAGCGCAACATCTTTCGGCAGCCTTACCAGAAGCGCGCGGATGCTTCGCTGGTGAAGACCGTGCAGTTTGGCGACAAGTATGCGCTGCGCTATACGTTCGACGTCTACAACTTGACCAACACGACCAGCTTCGATATTCCAACGGATAACGTCACTCAGAACGCTGGTTATAACAACGCGCCGGATACTGCCGACTCCTACTCCGAGGTAGCTCCCACCCCGCAGCAGTGCCAGGGGAACAGCGCCCCTGCAGGCACGTTCTATAGCTGCCCAACCGGACTCGGCGTCGTGAAACACACCATTGGCAGTCCGCGCCAGATTCAGATGTCTCTCCACTTCAACTTCTAAAAGCTGTCGGCGCAAACCTGAAGGCGGCGTTCGGGCCGGCTTCAGGTTTGCCATATACCGACCGCACCTAAGCCCCGTTACAATGGCGCGATGCCGCCGCGCCCCTCGCCGATCACCGGGCTCCTCACAGCGTACAAAGCAGGTGAAACCGACCCCGCCGCTCAGGCCCGCATCGCCCTCTCCCGCGTCAACGGCAACGCCAGCCGGAACAGTTACCTGGCCCTGGACCCCGACTGGACCCTCGCCGAAACAGCCCGGCAAGTCGAGCGTGCCGCCTGCGGCGACGAATTCCTGCCTCTGGGTGGCCTGCCAGTCTCGCTAAAGGATTGTTTCGATCTAAGTGGATTCCCGACAAGCAGCGGTTCCAAATTCTACGCGGCCCACAAACAGAAAGCATCCGCAGACTCCTGGGTCGCAGACCGACTCCGCCGCGCCGGCGCCGTCATCATCGGCAAAACCCACCTCCACCAGCTCGCGTACGGCATCACCGGCGAAAACCGCGATTACGGCGACTGCCTGCAGCCTGCCGACTCTGCCCTTCTTACCGGCGGCTCCTCCAGCGGCGCGGCCGCGTCCGTACAGGAAGGCTCCGCCCTCGCCGCCATCGGCACTGACACAGGAGGCTCAGTGCGCGCCCCCGCCGCGTTTTGCGGCCTCGCGGGTTACCGCGCCTCCTTCGGCATCGGCGACTGGGCAGGCGGCTACCATTTGGCGCAGTCCTTCGACACCATCGGCTGGCTCTGCCGCGATCTCCGCGATCTGCGGCTCCTTGCCGAGTCCCTCTTCGACCTGCCTGCGGAGAATTCCGCCCAACCAACAATCCGCATCGGGCTCCTCACCGGGTCACTCATCGAAACCTGCGAGCCCGATGTGCGCCATGCCCTGGACGCCTGGCGGGATCGCCTCCAACGCGCCTCCGCTCAACTCAAGCCTTTCAATCCACCTTTCTGGTCCCAAGCCTGGGACATCTATGCCCCACTCCAGGCCCACGAAGCCGCGCAACTCCACGCCGGCTTCTTTCACGAATTCGACCCCGCCATCGCCGCTCGTCTCGAATGGGGCGCGGCGCTCAGTGAACCCGAAATCAAGGGTCTCCGTCAGCGCCATGCTGCTTTCCGCAACCAGCACGAACAACTTTTTCAGGAATTCGATTTCCTGCTTGCGCCCATCTCGCCCACCAGCCGCCTGCTCGCCGGAACCGACCATACCGATACCCGCGCGCGCATCCTGCGGCTCACCACGCCCGCCAGCCTGGGAGGAAATCCGGCCGTCGTCCTTCCCTCGCCCGAATGCGGTGTTCAACTCATTGCGGCCCACAACGACGATCGCCGGCTGTTACGATTTGCCGCGCTGCTCGGCGATCAACTCGCAGGCCAAGAACCCTGATCGTCCCGTGCTGATCATCGAGCTGCCGACAGCTCTGCCAGCGTCCGCGCCAGCACCTTCACCCCATCAACAATATGCTCTGGAGAGGCATACTCATCCGGTCGATGACTCACGCCATCCCGGCACGGGACAAAAATCATCGCCATGGGCGCAATTTGCGCCATAAAGGACGAGTCGTGGTACGCGCGAGCCACAATCCTTCGCGACTGCAATCCTTCTTCCAGGCACCCGCGCGCAATCGCGGCAAGAACTTCGGGGGAGGAAACCGCCGGCTCGTCCGCGTTCAGCATCTGTGTCGTAATTTGTAATCTTCGCTGTTGCGCAATCTCCTGCGCCGCCTTCTGAATCAGATCCAGCACCCGACTGCGGCGCTGCCCGTCCGTGTCGCGCAGATCCACCCCTAGTTTCACCCGGCTCGGAATGCTGTTGATCGCCCCCGGATACACCTCGCAGATCCCCACCGTGGCCACCGTATCGGTCGATCCTGACCGCTGCGCCAGAGCCTCGACCTTCATAATCAGTTCCGCCGCTCCGCACAGCGCGTCATGCCGCTCCGGCATCAGCACGCCGCCCGCGTGACCACCCTGCCCTTCAACCGTAATGAAAAAACTTGCCGGCCCCACAATATTCGTCACGATTCCGATCGGAATCCCTTCGCGCTCCAGAATCGGACCCTGTTCGATATGCAGCTCGACGAACCCCACATAGCATCCCAGCGGCAATCGCACTGAAGCTAAGTCGCCTGTAAATCCCGCGCGCATGCGCGCCGTCCGCAACGATTCGCCATCGCTGCCGCGCAACGCATCGTCCGCCTCGGGCCCCAGCACTCCCGACAGCAACCGGCTTCCGATGCAGCCCACCCCGAACCGCGTCGGCTCTTCCGCTGTGAACTGAATCAGGTCAATCGAACGCTCCGGCACGAATCCGCTGCGTTGCAGCGCGCGAATCGCCTCCAGTCCGCCCAGAACCCCGACCACGCCATCGAATTTCCCCGCGTTCGGAATCGCGTCGATGTGCGATCCGGTGGCGACTGGAGGCAAATCTGACCGCGGACCTTCCCACCGAAAGAACGTGTTGCCCACCGCGTCTGCGCGGATCGTCAAGCCCGCATCGCCGCAGCGCTCCTTCAGCCATGCGCGCGCGCGCAGGTCCTGCTCGGTGAAGACCACGCGCGTAACTGCTGGCGGCTCCGCGTCCGTTATCGCCGCCAGCTCGTCGATCTCCCGCGCCAGCCGCTCCGCATCGACTTCGATCTTCATGGTCACTGCAGTGGATGCCGGTTCCAGTCTTTATAGATCAAATATTTTGCCGGAGCCCTCCCCAGAGCGCCGAACCACTGCGGGCAATACGGCGCCATCCAGATGAAGTCGCCCGCCGTCACCGGATGCCAGTCGTCGTCCAGCCTGTAAATGCCGCCACCCTCGAGCATCAGTAGCCCGTGCTCCATCACGTGAATCTCCACCATGTTCAGCGCCGCGCCCGGCTGATAGGTCATCGTGTTCACCGCAAAGTCGAACGCCATCGTGTCCGGCAACAGCAACCGCACCTGCACAGCGTCATCGCCCATCGCAGCCTGCGACTTCACGTCCGCCTGGTGCCCCACCAGCAACTCCGGCGCAGCGATTCCCTGCACCGCACGATACGGCTTCTCAATCACCGCCGCGCGCGCCTTCTCAATCGCCGCCACACGTTGCTCCACCCCTTGCGGAATGTAGGCGTATCCATCCTTTGCCAGGGCATGTTTGTGCGGACCTGCGTCCACCGTGACGGTTCCGTCCAGCACGTACACAAATCGCTCCCCGGCCGCCGCACCCAGAACACCGCCCGGTTCAAACTCCACGGTATATTGCGTGAACGCCGCTCCGATGGCAGGAGAAACATGAACGATGACGCTTGCCCGGCTTGTTCCAGGCATCTGCGTTCGGATGAATGTATCCGGCGTTTGCAACAGATAACTCGGCCTCCGCACGCTGCGCGTATGTCCCAAATTGTGGATTCCCCCTGGCACGCTAGTCTTTCCCTTTCACATACGTTGCAAATTCATCCAGGAAGCAGAGCCCGGTGTGGATCGCCGCCGCCACGTCCTCTTCGGCTACGCTTTCGTCGGGGTGGTGGCTGATCCCTCCGGGATTGCGCAGAAAGACCATCGCCGAAGGCACGTGCGGCGCAATCACCATCGCATCGTGGCCCGCTCCGCTCGTCATCCGAATCGTCGCATATCCGGCCTGCCCCGCCACCCGCTCCGTCAGCTCTGCCAGCCCCGCATCCAGCCGCACTGCTGGATGCTCGTGATACTGCGCCGCCTCCACCTGCAATCCGCGCCTCGCCGCAACGACTTGCGCTTCATCAAAAATCGCCTGTACCATCGCGTCGCGCACCGCGTCCTCCGCATGACGCACGTCGAGACTGCATCGCACCACGCCAGGAATCACGTTTACGCCGCCCGGTTCCGCCACAATTTGCCCCACCGTTGCAACTCCATTTTCGAATCGCTCTGCAATCGCTTCCACACCAGCAATCCACTCCGCCGCGCCCACGAGCGCATCTCTGCGTAGCTTCATCGGATTCGTCCCTGCGTGGCCAGCCTTCCCTCCAAACTCCACGCTGGACCGGCTTTGTCCCGCCAACCCCTCGACAATGCCCAACGCGAGACTTCTGCTCTCCAGCACCGGCCCCTGCTCGATGTGAAACTCGAGATACGCCGCGCTCTTCACGGACAAGTTTGCCTCGACTGTCTCTGGCCGTCGCGTCGCATACTCTGCAAGCGCTTCCGCGACGGAAACTCCGTTGCCATCGACGCATTCCAGCAGGCTGCCCTCCAGTTCCCCGACCAACGCGCGGCTGCCCAGAAACGGCGCTCCAAACCGCGTCCCCTCCTCATCGGAAAACCCAAGTACCTCAATAGCAAACGGATACTTTCGCCCCCCACTCGCCTCCACCAGCGCCAGACCCATCAGCACCCCGAGCACGCCGTCATAGGCGCCCGCATTCGGCACGGTGTCGAGATGCGAACCGATCAGCACGCGCGGCGCATCCTCACTCCCCTCCGCCGGATACAAACCTCGCAGGTTCCCCGCCCGATCCACGGCCACCGACATGCCCGCGGCCTCCATCCACGGCCCCATCGCGCGATGGGCTTCGTCCATTGCCGGCGACAGGAATGTGCGCAGGATTTCTCCTGATTTTTCAGTACACTGCGCTAATACCTTGCAGCGCCGCATGAGCCTGGCCGCGGCCCCGCTGGCCACGCCAGGACGAGAGGTCTCGCGCGTCGACGTCGTGCTCACCCGACTCTCCTCACGCAGGCTTCAATTGAGCCATGCGGCTCATCGGTCGGCACAAAGATATGGTTGGGATTGTCCACCCCAAACGGCGACAGATCCACAAGGTTGCAGTGCTTGTTCGGCATCGACAGGTTAATTTCCGCCACGCTTGGCTCCGCCTCCAGTGCCGCCTTCCCCATCGCGTACAACGTCTGTTGGACTGACAGGCTGTCGTGTTCCGCAAACGTATTAAGGAGCGCGTCCGTGATCCGCCGCCGCGCAGCCGCGTAGTCCACACCCTCCGCCGCGTAAGTCCACTCCCCTGAAGCAAGCGTGCCCAGCAACCGGTCGTGCGTCTCCTTCAGCGTCGTCAGCTTGTCCTTGATGTATCCTGCAAACCCCGACTTCGCCGTTTTCAAAATGGCCAGATTTCTAAACCCCGACACGACCGACGGCTTTGCATCGCGCGAACATGTCACCGTCACCGTTGCAATTCCGGCACCCTCCTGAATAAACCCTGTCCCATGCGTTTTGCCGCCCGCATGGATGTGCGACCATGGCGTTGCCGCCATGGTCGCTCCCGCCTCCTCCACCTGCGGGTTGTTTTCGAGCAAATACGTAACAAGCTCAGTTGCAAATCCCTCGAAGTCAGGCGCCTTCGACAGCCGTGCCAGATAGTAAACAGTGTTCTTCATCGTGTCCGTCGGCAAAATTCGGCTGTTATCCCCGTCCTCAAAACAACTCTGAAAGTCGCCCTTCAGCCAAACCTCGACATTCCACTCATGCACGGTGTGGCGCTGCCCCTCACGCTCCACCTTCATCACCCGCACGCGCGACTTGCCGTATCGATTCTCTCCCAGCGTGATCATCGCTCGTCAGCTTCCTCGATAGGTGGAGTAACCGTAGGGTGTGAGCAGCAAGGGAACATGATAATGCTCTTCCGCACGAGGAACCTCGA
>JBAVUB010000040.1:0-14723 GCA_049696575.1 Acidobacteriaceae bacterium
GCCGCAGCTGTATCTGCCGTTCAAGCAGCTCCCCTGGGGAGACATGAACCTGCTGGTGCGCACCGCCGTTCCACCGCTGCAGATGGCAGGCGCGGTCCACGCGCAAATCTCCGCCGTCGATCCTGACCAGCCGGTCACAGCCATCCAGTCCGTCGACGACCTCATGGACGCGGGGCGCGCCCAACCGCGCTTCACTATGGTCCTGCTCGCCGTCTTCTCCATCACCGCGCTCGCCCTCGCCGCCATCGGACTCGCCGCCATGCTGGCGTGGACCGTCGTCCAGCGCCGCCAGGAAATGGCCATCCGCCTCGCCCTCGGCGCCGAGCGCAACGACATCCTCTGGCTGGTCGTCCGCCATGGACTCGTCCTTGCTCTCAGCGGCATCGCCCTCGGCCTCGCCGCCGGATTCCTGCTCACGCGCCTCATGTCCAGCGTCCTCTACAAAACCAGCGCGCACGATCTGCGCACCTTCGCCCTCGCGCCCCTGGTTTTCCTGTTGATCGCCTGGCTCGCCAGCTGGCTGCCCGCTCGCCGCGCCACCAGGGTCGATCCTTTGGACACGCTCAAGGCGGGCTAACCGCGGCCGAGATCTGCCGTTTGCCAGAGGCTGGCCAGAGCTAAAGAAGGCCCAGCCGCGAGTACTCGTCGTTGACCACCCGGTAGCACTCGCACGCAGCCTTTTCCAGCCCAGCGTGATCCTGAATCGTCATGCGGCCGCGGCTCCAGGCGATCAATCCAGCATCCTGCAGGCTGCTGGCCGCGACGCTGATCGAGCTGCGCCGTGTCCCCAGCATCATGGCCAGCAGCTCCTGGGTTACGGGCGCATAATCGGCCTGGATCCTGTCGGCGCACATCAGAATCCACCGCGCCAGGCGCTTGGGCAGCTCGTGCACTCGATTGCACGCGGCGGTCTGCGCCGTCTGCACCAGCAACAGCTGCACGCTGCGCAGAAGTAGCCGGCGCAGCTCTACGGACGCCTCTGATTGCTCCTGCAGGATTTTGGCTTTAATGCTGTACCCGTGCCCCGCAATCGCCATGAAGCATCGGTTGGGCGTGTGGGCCGCATCCAGAATCGCCGGGGCGCCCACAAATCCGTCGCGGCCGATTCTGCCCACTTCCACGGTGGCGCCGCTGCTCATGGTCACCACCATGGAGCACATGCCGTCTTCGAGGAAGTAAACCGTCTCCACCTTTTCGCCTGGCTGTTGCAGGGTTCGATGCACGGGCAAATCGACGGGCGTCAGATGCGGGGTTAGTTGTTCGATCAAAGCTGCCGGCAGCGAAGCCAGCAGGCGATTCCTATACGATCTCCGCACAGAACTCGAGTGCATAAGCACCCCCTTGGTTGCATCGGGGCCAACCTGGCCACACCCGAATTCGCAAGGCAACCGACAACGGAACGATGACACCAACGGATGGTTGCGTATTTGGAGATGCACGTCCATCATACACTTTCTGTCGGCCAAACGACACTTCATGTTATGTAAGTCGATCAAACCAGGGTAATATCATCCGCCCTTCAGATTTTTTCTCTCTTACGTTCGATAAGCGATAGACGGCCCGGTTCACCTGCGCTGACTATCGCTCATTGAATTGCCCTGAAGCTCCGTGAAAGGGCCTATGGTCCAGCGGAGCACGTCGCGCTCGCGAGGTGATCGTTGCGCTCCTCAGGAAATCAGGGCATGGGCCTCTGCTTCATTCCCCTCCTACGGCTGCTGACGTCCTGGAAGCCAGTCCCGCCACACGGACCCGCTCCCGCTTTCGCCCCCTTTGCAGGAATGGTGAGGTTGTAACGAGCGGCACGCTATCAAGAGAACCGGTCCCCGGTTAAAGAACGTGTTATCCGAACTTAGCGCAGCTTAACAGCCTGTTTCCCCAGGCCATAACCCCGGTTTTGTCCCCCACTGGAGGTGCTTATGCCCATCATCGTCGTTCTCGCAGTCGGCCTCGATTCCGCCCTGCTGAGAACCCAGAATTCCGCCCTGACTTCCGCCGGATATATCGTCAAAGCCGCAGGCTCCATACGCGAGGCCATCGAATGCTTCCGCGACGGTGATTTCGATCTGGTGCTTCTCGGCCCTTCGATTCCCGCCGAAAACAGGCATGAATTCACCTTCCTCATTCGGGCTCTCGGTTCTCACGTGCCCGTCGCTCTGATGGCCCGATCCGCCGGCGATTCCGACCCCCTGGCGGATGCCACTCTCGAACACCACCCCGTGAACAGGATGCTCGCAGGCATGGGCGAACTGGTCGCCAGAAGACAGGAAGGCTGGCGATGAAGACCGTTCCGTACGCCCCCATGGCAGAACGCACGCCGCAGGCCAACGCTCCCTTCGCCCTCCTCTCCCCCGTGACCGCCTTGCCGTGCATGGAATGGAACGACCCGCGCTGGCTGCCCTGCAGGGCAGGAGAATTCTTCAGGGGCCTGTCGAATCAGATCATGATGGAGTTGGTACCCCTGGCTCCCCTCTTCTGCTGCCCCGGCAATACCGTCCTGTTCGCGGAGGAGCAACCACCTCGCTCTATCCTCTTCCTGCTGGAGGGGAAGGTGAAATTCTCCATGAACTCCGTCGAGGGACGGCGCCTCATCCTCGGCATCGTCGGACCCGGAGAAATCCTGGGCCTCGCCTCCGCGGTTTCGGGCTGCCCGTGGGACGTCACGGCCGAAACGCAGTTACCCTGCATCATCGGTGCGATCCCGCGTCAAACCTTTCTCGACTTCCTGCTGAGTTGCCCGCTTGCCACCCAAAACGTGGCCCGCCAGCTCAGCCTCGAATCGCGCCGGAATTGCGATCAGCTGCGCACCGTCGGCCTGGCCTGGACCGCCGCGGCCAAGCTCGCCCGCCTCCTGCTGGAGTGGTCGGGCGAGGGCCGCCAGACCGATCGCGGCATCCGCTTCCTCTGCCCCCTTACCCACGAGGAGATCGGCGAGCACATCGGCGTCTCCCGGGAAACCGTCACCCGCACCCTGCACGGATTCCGCAACCGGAAGCTTGTCGAACAGCGCGGCTCGGCTGTCTTCGTTTCCAATCTCCGCGGCCTCGAGATTTACGCGCAGGCTTCTTTCCCTGACCCGTCGCGTACCCTGGCCCCCATCGGCCGCCCGGGACCGAACCCCTGGCCCTCCCCTGCACCACCCGGCTCGATTCACCTCGGCGCGCTCAGAACCGGCTGACCCTCCCTGCGGCGTCACTCCCCCTGACTCCGCCCACGCGGCTTCATAACTCGTCAATCGCCTTCGCCGCCGCCTGAATTGCCTCCGTGATTTTCTTCATCTGCTCCGGCGTCGCCTCGCGCGACAGCCGCGCCATCACCGCCCCGCGCAGATTCATAAACGCCCGCATGATTTCCGGCGACCGTCCCCGCTCGAAGCCTTTCCCCGCCTCGTCCAGCCGCGCGAACAGCTCGTCGATGCGCTCCTGATTCGCCTTCAGGTACTCGATCCCCGCCGGCGTTACCGTGTAGACCTTCTTGTTCTCCGCCGAAGTCGAGACCGAAGCCAGCCCCTCTTCCTCCAGCAGCGTCAGCGTTGGGTAGATCACGCCAGGACTCGGCGCGTACCCGCCCGACAGCCGCTCTTCCATCCGCTTGATCAGCTGGTAGCCGTAGCTCGGCTCTTCTGCGAGCAGCTTCAGGATCACCAGCTTCAGATCGCCGGCATCGAACAGTCGTCCGCCGCTGAATCCGCGCTCCCACCGGCCGCGCCAGTGCCCGCCAAACCCGTGCCGTCCGCGCCCTTTGAACTCGCGCTCCTGGCTGCCGCAAAATCCGCCTTCGAACCCTCCGCGCGAGCCCCGGTGTTCACAATGATGTCCTGCAAAGTGGCGCCTGCTGCCACCTCGATCTTCTTTTCTTTCAAATACATGGTTAAACATGTTCATTTCTCCTGAAGTCAATATATCGTGAGATATATCTTGTGTCAAATCGAAAGATATATCTTTTAGGGGTCGTCACCGCCCAACCTGCGCTCTCCTCCGCACTCGTCCAGACCCCAGGAACCGCGCGCTCAGCCCCCGCCTTGACAACCCGCCCGCATCGCTCGTAGTCTCGCCGCACCCAATCCCCCAGAAATATTCCTGTCCGAAGGAGAAATCCTCATGCGCAAGCCCGTCTCCGCGATCATTGCCCTCCTCGTCCTGCCCGGCCTCACCGCGAGCGTCCGTCCCGCGACCGCCCAGTCAAAATCCTCCGCCGATGAAGCCTCTATCAGAGCCCTCTACAGCAAATTCAACGATGCCTTCAACAAAAAGGACGTCGACGGCATTATGTCCGTCTACGCCCCCGACGTCTTCGTTTTCGACGTCGTCCCGCCCCGCGAATATTCCGGTTGGGACGCATACAAGAAGGACTGGCAAAGCGTCTTCAGCTCGTTCGCCGGCCCCGCCACCAACACCGTCACCGACCTCAACATCACGGTTGTGGGTCCGGTGGCGTATGCGCGCTACATCGACGACGGCACCATGACCGCGGCGGACGGCACGAAGTCGCATATGGTGGTTCGCTCCACCGACGTGTGGCGCAAGCAAAACGGCAAGTGGCTCATCGTCCAGGAGCACAACTCCTTTCCCGTAGACCTCGCCACCGGCAAGGCCGACACGCTCTCGACGCCTTAGCCCTGCCTCCAGGAGTCCTGGGCCATCGCAACGCGGGCGCCTTTATCCCCTTTCGCCGACGCACCGGCGAGGGCGCCCCCGCGCGAATCCCACGCCCCTCGCGCGCATCCAACACCTGACGAGGTGGACTCCGTAACCTTGGTTTCCTAATCCCTAAACTCTAACCCCTCCATTTATGGCCATCATCAGCAACTGCCCATCCTGTGGTAAGCCGAATCGCATCCCGGCGCGCCACCTCTCCGACACTGGACGATGTGGCGCCTGCAAAGCGCCGCTCCCGCCCATCGGCGAACCCATCGCGGTTGGTCCCGCGGAGTTCGACGAAATTATCCAAGACAGCAAAGTTCCTGTGCTGGTGGATTTCTGGGCTGCCTGGTGCGGACCCTGCCGGATGGCGGCGCCCAACGTTGCCCAAACCGCGCGCGAGCTCGCCGGCCAGGCCGTTGTCCTCAAGGTCGATACCGAGCAGCACCCGCAGCTCGCGGCACGCTACAACGTCCAGGGCATTCCGAACTTCGCCGTCTTCTCGGGCGGCAATCTTCAGTTCCAGCAGGCCGGCCTGGTGGACGCGAATACCATGAAGGGCTGGCTCACCCGCGCCGCCTGAGCCCGGTTCATGAGCGGTGTGAAGTTTAACAAGCACGCCTTACCAGACCGGCGTCGGCATTCTGATAGCATGGCTCGGAATCGCCTTCCCCAAGCCGCGGCGATTCATTTGCTCCCAGAGCTAAACCGATGACCGCTCGCAAGCCCCCCTCCGCTGCCCCTCTGTCTCCCTGCCCGGTGGAACACGCCATCAACATTATTGGCGGCAAGTGGAAGATGCTGGTGCTCCGCTCGCTTCTTCTTGGCGGCCCTCAGCGGTATAACCAGTTGCTCCGGGGCGTTTCCGGCATCAGCCCCAAAGAACTCACCAGAAACCTCGCCGAGCTCCGGGCAAGCGGCCTCGTCACCCAAGCCGGATCCGCCGGTGTTCGAACCCCGCAGTACTCTCTCACCAGCCTCGGTCAGGGCCTGATGCCCGCATTCAGGAACCTGCTGGTCTGGGGCCGCAAACTCATTTGCCCCAACCAGGGCTGAAGCGCACATCTGGGTTCGTTGACAGGACTCGGAGCTTCGTCAACAATGGGCCAGCCTGGCGACCCGATTCGCCGGACCAGGCACACCCGATGAACCCACCGACTCGAATCCGCGCCCTGGCCGCTGACCGTTATGGAGAACTGGATCGGCTCAGAGTGACTGAGCTTCCTCTGCCGGAGCCGGGAGAGGGCGAGGTCAGAGTCCGCGTCCACGCTTCGGCCCTCAACCCGGCTGACTATAAGGTTGCTCTGGGGACAGTGAAGTTTCTCCACGCGCGCAACTTTCCCATGGTCCTCGGTTACGATTTTTCCGGCGTCGCGGATGCGCTTGGCCGCAACGTAACCCAGATCGCACCCGGCGCTGAAGTATTCGGCTTTCTTCCCTACAGTCCCACCAATCGCCGCGGGGCTTTCGCCGAGGCGGTCGTCGCACGGGCCGATCAGTTGGCCCTCAAGCCCCAGGCTGTCAGCCATGCTCAGGCCGCCGCGGCCGCTACCCCCGGCCTGACCTCAATTCAGTCCCTGCGCGATATTGGGCGCCTTCACGAAGGCATGGAAGTTGTCGTGACTGGCGTTTCCGGCGGCGTAGGTTCGATTGCTGTGGCGATCGCCAAACGGCTGGGCGCGAAGGTCATTGCCATCGGCTCGGGTCGCGGCCTGCAGCTCGCCAGCCAGATGGGCGCGGACCGCACCCTCGATCGCACCCGGGAAGATCCGCTCGCTGTCTTGAAAGGCCCTTTCGATGTGGTCTTCGATGCCGCTGCCGCATCCAGATGGCGCCAGTGGCACGGCAAGCTCAACCGGCGCGGCACTTTCATTACCACGCTCCCGTCGTTGTCCTTCGTTGCCGACAAGCTGTCCAGCCTGTTTTCGGGCTCGCGCTGCGGACTCGTCATGGTCAAATCCAAATCCGCCGATCTGCGGCTACTCGCCGAGTGGCTCAGCGCCGGCCTGACCGTTCCTGTCGACCGAACCATCTCCCTGGCCGATGTGCCGCTTAACCTGGCGCGGCTCGCGCGGGGAGAAGTGCTGGGACGCGTCGTCGTTGAGATTGACGCCCCCCAAGGCCCGTCAAGTGAGTCCTCATCTACGCACCTTCATGTGCGTTGACGCGCCCCGCCACCTGGGAAGACGATAGGCTGACGAATCCGCAAGCGGTCCTCAACACGCCGCGAAAGCGAAACAGGGTGACACCATGGCAGCCGAACCTGGACCAAAACGAATCCGTGGAAACTGAAGACGCCCCCAGGCACCTCCGCATTTGAGGCCTATAAGGATGAAGCCGCCGACCCTCCCGCGCTGGTGGTCCAGGTGGGGTCGACCCAGCTCCGCTATCATCTTCGCTGCATTCAGGATCTGCACGCCATGTTGAAAGCCCGCGGCGACTGGGCGCCCCTCGGCAGCACCGACGAACAGAAACCTGCCGCGGAGGGAACCATCGAGGCATGGGCACGCTCTCCCAAAAACCCGGTCGGCGGTTGGTATGGCCTCAGGAAGGGCCTGCGCGGCCGCTTCGTGATGTATGTTCCTCCGGTGCTGAAGAAGCTCGGATTGGCAGAGGTCGAGGAGCATCCCCGGAACAATCGTATGCGGGCGATTTGAGTTAAGACGACTGCGAGCGCGAGGAGAGCTCGGCGTCTCTCCGGGCACGGATCCAGGGCTACCCGTCGTCCGGTCTACGCGCGCCTCCGCTAGGTCGCCGCAGCCAACCGCGCCACCGCCAGCACGGTGATGTCGTCTTCCTGTCCGAGATCCTGCGCAGCCGTCGCCAGTCCTGCGGCGGTCGCGCGTCCGCTCAGCATTTCCGCGACCCGCTCGAAGCCGAACAGATGCCCCTTCTCGCTTTGAGCCTCGGCAACGCCGTCCGACATCAACATCAGCAAGTCTTCCTCAGCCAGTTTGAACTTCAACACGGAGAACTCCGAGCCAGGAACCGCGCCCAGCGGCAGCGCGCCTTCGATCGGCAGCTCCTTCCCGTTGAGATACGGCGGCAGGTGCCCCGCATTCACCAGCACCGCGTTGCCATCGCGATCAATCCGAAGCGCGAGGCACGTCACCAGTCGGCGCCCCTGCAGCCGCTCGTTCAGCAGCGCCAGAATCGTCTCCGGGTCGTTCGTGAAGGCCGCAGCTGTCCGGATTGCGCCCACGATCAGCGTGGCCAGCATGCCCGCTTGCAGCCCCTTGCCCGCCACATCGCCTACGACGATCAGCACGCTGCCGTCCTGCGCGTTGGGCAACACCTGGAAGAAGTCGCCGCCGACTTCGCGCCGGCCGGTACTCGCTCTCGATCCTGAATCCTGGCGTCTGCGGCAACCGCGCCGGGATCAGGTACTACTGCACCTCCTGCGCGGCCCGCACCTCGCTGGTAAACCGCTCCTCCTCGCCGCGTGTGCGTGTGAAGCGAAGAATCAGGATGCCGAACACCGCCAGCAGGAACAACACGTCCACCACCTCATCCGGAGTGATCGGAAATGGTCTCTGGGTTAAGTTGGGCGTAATCGCTGATTTTGCTTTGCCAACCGAGGCGGAAGGTCACCGATGTTACATCCTCGAAAAGCGCAAGACCGGTGGTCAGAATTGCCGGCGCTAACAACAGGCGCGCATCGGGCGATTTCCGACGCACCCCGTTAAAGATCACGGTGATAATCCACGCATTGAGAACGACCCCACACAGACCTGCGATGAAGGTGTCGAGCCAAACCCCAAGTACGCTCCCGGTCAGGCTCGCCACCAACGCATCCAGCCAGTTCAGGGCCCCCGCTGCGACGGCCATCCTGAACAGCCAGGTGCGCTTCGGTCGCAACAAGACCTGATAAAAGGCGATCGACGCAAACCAGATGCCGGTCGCTCCAGTAACAAGGACGAAGTCACGCAGTTCCACATTCCAGACATGAAATCCCAGTAACCATTCAATCCAGTAGGTTATGGCGTTGAACAGCATCATCAGGCCGAACCATAAGTATTCCCGCTCCTTTCGCTGCAGAAGAAACAGCGCCAGCGCCCCCACTCCTGCCAGCGTCTGCAGCAGACCCAGAATCAGAAACCCGGCATCGTAACGAAATCCGTACGACTGAACCAGCACGCTCCGGGACTGGATCTGATCCGTATCGCCCACCCGCGCGCCCCGCACTTGAGGACCACCGCCGTAGTACATCACCCAGCCCGGCCAATGCCACACGCGCACGGCAATCTTCACCGTCCTCTCTGCACCGCTCCCGGCTGGCAGCTCGTAGACAACGGCATTCGGACCTCCCGCATAAGGCACCCGATTCGGCGGCATCTTGCCGAACGTCCCAATCAGCTTTCCGTCGGCATAGACCTCGTAGCAGGTCATGATGAGGGGGAGATAGAGAGAGACATGATCCAGCCCGGCCGGCACGATGACCTGAAAACGATACCAGGCCATCCCGCCGTAGCCTTTGTACCCCTGCTGGGCCCAATCCTCATCGGACCGCGGAACGGCCATTTTCGAATCGTCGAAGTTGGGGTCAGCCCAGGCCGAGTTATCTCCGGTATGGAAGCGCCACAGCCCGTCGAGCGAGGCCACCGGGAGGCGACCGCTGGTCAGATCGAAACTCTGCCCGCGCGCCAACCCGCAGGCGCCGGTCAACAGCAGCAGAAGCAACAGCGGAATCTTGCTCACGCGGTTGTCTCGATTCGTTGGGGATGGTTCGCTGGGGGCCTGCGCAACCTATATCACGATCAGGGCAGGAGAAGGAGGGAAATTGCTTTTCGTTAAGCGCCTGCGCTAAGAGTCTTTCGCTAAAAGTTTCCTGCCAAAACTCTCTCGCTCGTTTTTCGCTCGATTTGCGCCCGCTTCACGCTCGCCGTTCGCTACCGGCTACAGGCTACTGGCTGCCCACCGGCAGCTTCACCACAAATTCCGTCTTGCCGGGTTCCGAACTAAATCCGATCGTCCCGCCATACTGCGCGGTCACAATCCGCTTCGCGATGTCCAGCCCCAGCCCTGTTCCCACGCCCGGCGGCTTGGTCGTGTAGAACGGCTGAAAAACCTGCTCCCGAATCTCCGGCGCGATGCCCGCGCCCTGGTCCGCGATGCCCACGCACACCTGCCCGTTCTCCGCCCACGTCCGAATCCGAACCTTCGATCCTTCCGGCGCCGCGTCGGTCGCGTTATCCAGCAGGTTGGTCCACACCTGGCTGAGCCCGGTCCCGCGCGTCTTCAGCTTCGGCAAGTCGGCGGCAAAATCCTTCTCCACCGTGAGCTGCTTGTACCGGAACTTGTGCCCCAGGATGATCAGCGTGCTCTGGATGCTCTCGTGAACATCGATGAGGTGCTCGCCGTTCTTGTCCTCGTAGGCGTACTTCTTCACCGCGATCACCAAATCGGTCACGCGGCTGATGCTCTCTTCGATCGTCGTCAGCTGCTGCATCGCTGAGATCAGCGCTTCCAGCCAGTTCAGCGCATCCTGCAGCGTCTCGGAGGGAAACGCCTCCTGCGCGCATTCAATGTCGTGCCGCCGCCACCCCGCGGCCACCAGCGTCGGCGCCAGCTTCCACGCGCTGTTCACGCCGATGCTCTCCAGCCACGCGCCCAGCTCCTCTTCGGCGTCCGCTTCTTCCAGGCTGCTGGCCGCTGTCTTCGGCTTGCCTGGCCCCAGCACTTCCTCCTGCATGTCGCGCAGGCAGGTTCGCTGTTCCTGGGTCAGCGGAGAAACGCAGAAGCGCATGCTGATCTCCTGCAGCCGCGCCAGATTCTCCCTTAGCTGCGCCGCCGACCGCTTCGCCGCCGAGCCGGGATTATTGAGCTCGTGCATCAGTCCCGCGGCCAGGGTGCCCAGCGAAATCAGCTTCTCTCGATGCAGCGTCGTCGCCTGGAAGGCATGGATCCTCTGCGCCGCGTTCGCCATAATGCCCTGCCGCACCACCGGGCAGGTCGCCATCAGCTTCCAGAAACCCTCCGCATCCACGCGCAGCATCCGCACCGGAGTCGCCGCCATGCATTGGGCTCCGCTGATCTTCGCTCCCAGCAGCAGCGGCGCCTCGCCGAACGTATCGCCATCGTGAAAAACCGCGATCGGCGTCTCGATGCCATTCGGTTCCATGCGCGTGGTGCGGATTTCGCCCTCGAGGATCATGCAGAACGAGGGGCTGCTCTTCCCCTGCTCGAACAGCACTGTCCCCGCCGGAGCCTCCAGCAGCTCCACGTTGCCCAGGCATCCCAGGTCTTCTTCTTTCAGTTTGCTGAGAACGGGTACTCGCCGGATGAGCTGTGACAGCTCCTGTTGCGTGACTGTCGTGACCCGGGCTTCCGCCGTCGTGCTTTCCATCTGCTCCTGACCCTTAGAACTGCGCCAAATATTGGTGCATCAGCTGCACCGCCATCGAACCTTCGCCCACCGCTGTAGCTGCTCGCTTCACCGATCCGTGCCGCACGTCGCCGGCCACAAAAACCCCAGGCATCGACGTCTCCAGCAAGTACGGCTCGCGATCCTCTTTCCATGTCCGCGGCAACTGCCCGTCGATCCGCAGGTCCCGCCCCGACAACACAAATCCGTTGGGATCGCGCATCACTTTCTCCGGCAGCCAGTCCGTCTGCGGAGCCGCCCCGATGAACAGGAATAACGACGACGCCGGCCTCACCTCTTCCCCTTTAGGGTTCCGGATCTTCAGCTGCTCCAGGTGCGTGTCCCCCATCGCTTCCACGATCTCGCTCCGCGCCTCCACCGTTATATTCGATGTTCCGGCGATCTGATCGATGAGATATTTCGACATACTCTTTTCAAGCCCATCCCCGCGCACCAGCATAGTCACCATTTTGGCCACCCGGGAGAAATACATCGCCGCCTGCCCCGCCGAATTGGCCCCGCCCACCACGTAGACCAGCTCGTCCTTACACGACTGCGCCTCAGCCACCGACGCCCCGTAGTACACCCCCGAGCCCGTTAGCCGCTCGATCCCCGGCGCTTCAATCCGCCGGTAACACACCCCCACCGCGATCAGCCCCACCCGGCACGAAATGTCCGCGCCATTCCCCATCTTCACCTTCCGGTACTGCCCTTCCCCATCGATGCTCGAGGCCCGCTGCGTGATGAACTCCGCCCCGAACTTCCGCGCCTGATCGTAGGCATCGCGCGCCAATCGCTCGCCGCTCACGCCCCGCGGAAAGCCCAGGTAGTTCTCGATCTTCGAGCTGCTCCCCGCCTGCCCTCCTGGAGCTTCAGGCTCCAGCACCAGGGTTTTCAATCCCTCTGAAGCGCCATATACCGCGGCGGCCAACCCCGCCATGCCCGCGCCCACCACCACCAGATCGTAGAAGTCCTGCGTCGCCTGGGTCCGCAACCCCACCCGTTGCGCCAGCTCCTCATCGCCCGGCTGCACCAGCGAGGTCCCGTCCTGAAACAGCACCACCGGCAGCTTGCTGTCGTCCACGCCAAACCTTTTCAGTAGTTCCACGGCCTGATCGTCCCGCTCCGGATCCAGCCATACGTACGGTACCTGGTTCCGCGACAGAAAATTCCGCACTCGATAATCGCGCAGCCCATACCGCGGCCCTACTACGCGGATCCCCTCGAAGGGCGCCTTGTATCCCTGGTTCCAGTCTTCCAGCAGATCGTCGAGCACCGGATACAGCCGCGTCTCCGGCGGATCCCACGGCTTGGTCAGGTAGTAGTGAATCCGCGCCGTGTTGATCGCCCGGATCGCCGCCTCCGTGTCCGCATACGCCGTCAGCAAAACGCGCCGCGCCTGCGGATAACTGTCGAGCACCTTTTCCAGCAACTCCACGCCGGTCATCCCCGGCATTCGCTGATCGCTCACGATCAGCGCCACAGTGTCCCCACGCTCTTTCAGCTGCGCGCACGTATCCAGCGCGGCCTGCCCCGACCCGGCGCGCAGAATGCGGTATTCCTGCCCGTATTTCCGGCGCAGATCCTGCACCACGGCTTCCAGCACGCTGGCGTCGTCGTCCACGGCAAGGATGATCGGCCTGGCCATACCCTCTGCTCCTCTTCCTGGGCCCCGTTACTAAATTACAGGCCCTCCCGCTTCCTTGCGAATTCCGCCCCCTTTGTCCCGAATTGATCCACAGCCCAAACCGGGCCACACGCCGCTAAAGGCATTCTTTTGTATCCACGGCAGTTCCAAGAAGCGTGACGACCGTCACAGGACTTTTGGCACTTTGGGGGTTACTTTTGTCCTGAATGGTGGCAGGTACCCACAGGTCATCAACGACAGCTTCCGGGCCCCACATCCGGAAACACCATCATTCGCCCGGCACCATCCAGTCGTGTGCAGCCAGGAACACGCGGGATGGATTTTCTTTGCCGGTCCGATGGCCACTGCGGCGCGTGCTGGAAATCAGAACGCGCTTTTACTAATTGTCTTCGGGGTCACCCGGCGACGCACCATTTGAGGAAGCGAAAAATGAACAAGCTGATTCTCGCTGACAATCAGGCCATCTACCGGGCCGGAACCGCCAAAATCCTGGCTATGGAAGATGACTTCCGCATCATTGCACAGTGCGCCGAGGCTGACCGCCTCTATCCAGCCCTTGATACCTTTCGTGGCGCAATCCTGGTATTTGCGTCGGCTTTAAAACTCGACACGCAGGCTCTCATACCCCGCGTCCTCGCCGCCGGCAGCCGCAGTATCGTCGTTGCCGAGAACGGCGAGCCCGTGCAGCCGTGGTTTAACGCAGGCGTCAACGGCGCCGCTCACCGCAACGTCACCGGCCCGGCCCTCATTGAGTGCGTCCGACACGTCGGACAAGGAGACCGCAACGTCCGCGCCGCAGGCATGGAAGCTCCCGGCCTCGACGAGGACTCCGTCGGTTCCCGCGTCCGCGACCGTCTCACTCCCAAGGAGCTGAAGATCGTCGCGCTCATCGTCCAGGGCTGCAAAAACAGGGAGATCGCCATCCGGCTCAACACCACGGAGCAGGTCATCAAAAATTACCTGCGCAGCATCTACGACAAAACCGGGGTCTCCGATCGTCTGGAACTGGCTCTGTTCACAATTCACCACCGCATCCTGGCCGAGGCCGCGCAGGCAGTCGGCGACCAGATCATGCAGGGTCTCTAAAAAACTGCTTCTTCGCTGATTCGCTTCCTTTGGAGGCGCCGCCGCTCCCGGTGTGGGCTGCCGCGCCTCCCGTTCTCGCGGTTTGCGTCAGGGGGCACAATTCGGGTGCCACGGGTCTCGAATCTGAGATCCGGGGAACGCGCGCAGCGCGCCGCCTTCTCTCTCTGTTGCAGACGGCCTCAAGAGCCTGTGCTCTTTCGTTCCTGAATGCCGATCACTGAGCTGCTGAACGCTCCTCCGGTGCCCCGTGCCCGGTGCCCTACTCCCTATTGCCTATTCCCTACTCCCTGCTTTTTTCCGCCACCGACTTCGCCTGCGTGAACAAATACAAATAATCCGGACCGCCCGCCTTCGAATCCGTCCCCGACATGTTGAACCCGCCAAACGGATGCGCGCCCACCATCGCTCCCGTGCACTTCCGGTTGAAATACAGATTCCCTACGTGGAACTCGCGCCGCGCCTTCTCCAGCTTCACCCGGTCCGTCGAATACACCGCGCCCGTCAGCCCAAACTCGGTGTTGTTCGCAATCTCCAGCGCGTGATCGAAATCCTTCGCCCGGATCACCGCCAGCACCGGCCCGAAAATCTCCTCCTGCGCAATCCGCGCATTCGGCGCAACGTCCGCGATCACCGTCGGCGCAACGTAGTAGCCCTTCTCCGGCGTCTCCACCGCCTTGCCACCGGCCACCAGCCGCCCTTCCGTCTTCCCAATCTCGGCGTAGTACAGGATGCTCTTCATCGCCGCTTCGTTCACCACCGGCCCCATGTTCGGATTCTTCGCCGGATCGCCCACCGTCAGTTTCGCCACGCTCTCCCGCAGTCGCTCCACAAACGCGTCGTAAATCGGCTCCTCCACAATCGCCCGCGAGCACGCCGAGCACTTCTGCCCACTGAACCCGAACGCCGACGCCACCACCCCCGCCACCGCCGCGTCGAAATCCGCGTCCGCGCTCACGATGATCGAGTCCTTCCCGCCCATCTCCAGAAT
>JBAVUB010000041.1:0-5946 GCA_049696575.1 Acidobacteriaceae bacterium
CCAGATTCTTCAGCGCCACGCGATGCTCCGGCGTCGCGTACCCCTTGTGTGACGCCAGCCCGTACCCGGGATACTCCGCATCCAGCTCGCACATCCGCTTGTCGCGATACACCTTCGCCACCACCGACGCCGCCGCAATCGAAATGCTCAGCGAATCGCCATAAATAATGCACGTCTGCGCGTGCGTCACATCGAGCCGCATCGCGTCAATCAGCAGATGATCCGGCTGCGGATCCAGCCGCACCACCGCCGCCGTCATCGCCATCCGGCTCGCCTGATAAATATTCACGCGGTCGATCGTCTCCGCATCCACTTCCTCAATCGCAATCGCGATCGCGCGCGTGCGAACCACCACCTCCAGCCGCTCGCGATCCTCCGGCAGCAGCTGTTTCGAGTCCCGCAACCCTCGAATCCGCGTATCCGCCGGCAGGATCACCGCCGCCGCCACCACCGGCCCAAACAGCGCCCCGCGCCCCACCTCATCCACGCCGGCGATCATCGTCGCGCCTTGCGCCCGCGCCAGCTTTTCGAATTTGTTCCCACAAGCCAGCGACCGCAGCATCCGCATCTTCCGCGTCGCCGCCGAAACTTCATCGTCGGGCAACTTCTTCCGGCCGCGCTTCGGAATCAACTCGCTGTCGACCTGCACCGTCCCCATAGCGCGAGTCTACCGCTCACGCCTCCCCGTACACCCGTGGAAAACCTGTCGGAATTGCGCCCCGGCCGGAGCGCACTGATCTATTCCCTGTTCCCTATTGCCTATTCCCTGCCTTTACACACCAACGCCCCAGCCGAAATCCGACCGGGGCGCCGATTGTTTTTGCTTTTCCTGAACGCTATCCGCTCTCCGCTATCCGCTCGCTCTTCGCTATCGCGTATCCACTTCCTTCAGCCGCGCCGCCTTGCCCCGCAGCGCCCGCAGGTAGAACAGCCGCGCCCGCCGCACCTTCGACGACCGCACCTTCTCCACCTTGTCAATCACCTTGCTGTTGAACGGAAAAATGCGCTCCACGCCCTGCCCGAAGCTCATCTTCCGCACCGTGAAGCTGCCCTGCGGCCCATTCTTCTTCGCGATCACTACGCCCTCAAACGCCTGCAGCCGCTCCTTATCGCCCTCTTTAATCCGCACCTGCACCCGCACCGTGTCCCCCGGCCCAAACGGCGGCAAATCCGTACGGTTCAGCTTCTCGGCAAGGCGCTGCATCACTGGATGGATCGACATATCCTGACTCATTTCTCCTGGATTTTGCGAATCTTCAGTTTACAGGAAATTCGCATTCCCCGCGCCCAGCCCAGCGCAAGCCGCGACAGTCACCCCAGGCGAAACACCCGGCTCCTGCCTTCCCGATCAATGTAGTAACATATCTACATCGGAGCCGACCCGTGCCCATCACCACCGTCACCAGCCGCGAATTCAATCAGGACGTCGGTCGCGCCAAAAAGGCCGCCGTCAAAGGCCCCGTCTTCATCACCGACCGCGGCCGCCCCGCGCACGTACTGCTCTCCATCGAGGAGTACCGCAAAATCACCGGCAAACACGACAGTATCGTCGATCTGCTCGCCGCTCCCAAAGCTGCGGACATCGAGTTCGAGCCGCCTCGCCTGACCCGCCTCCACCGGCCTGCCGACCTCCCCTGATGTTCCTCCTCGACACGAATGTCGTCTCCGAACTCCGCAAAGCCGCGAAGGCCAACCCTCGCGTCCGCCGCTGGGCTTCCCGCATCGCCCCCACCGAACTCTACCTCTCTGCCATCTCGGTTCTCGAGTTTGAAATCGGAATTCTCCGGGTCGAGCGCCGCGACCCCTCCCAGGGCGCCATCCTCCGCGCCTGGCTCGAAGACCGGGTCCTCACCGCATTCGAGGATCGTATCGTCCCCATTGACACCGCGGTTGCGCGCCGCTGCGCCCGCCTTCATGTGCCCAATCCCCATTCTGACCGTGATGCCCTCATCGCTGCCACAGCCATGGTCCACGGAATGACCGTCGTCACTCGCAACGTGGCCGACTTTCACAGTACCGGCGTGGCGCACCTCAATCCCTGGGAGGCTTAGTCTCTCGAAGCCCCCACTGAAGCTCGCGACTTTCCGTCCAGCCCTGCCATCCCCTCATTCCACCCCCTGAAACTCCGGATAATGCGGCGGACTCGGCGGCTTCACATCCTGCGCCGCCCCGCACTTCACAAACCCGTGCCCCTGCAAACAAAACGTCGTTGAACTCCACCCCGTCCCCGCATTGGCATCGCCGCCAGGCGCCTCGTCGAACTCCGTCACCTGCGTCCAGTCCGGCGCGATCGCAAAGTCCACAGCATCCGGCTCCTCCGCGCCGCCGCCCAGCGTCGGGCTCAGCGCCAGCGCCGGTGTCGCCTCACCCTCCGGCGAAATCGCATAGAAATTCACATTCGCCACCGTGCACGCCCCGCACTGCCCCGCCCCAAACGGGCTCAGCGAGCTCGCCGATGGACCCGACCGCACCAGCAGCCACCCATCCTCCAGCACCCGCGCCTCCAGCGTCTTCTCATCCACAAAAAACGGAAACCTCTTCGTCACCCCGCCCCACTGCAAGGCCAGCCGCGGCCCGCACACCCAGCCCCCTTCGTCCAGCGCCTTCCAGAAGTGCGTGTGCTCCTCCGCCTCCGGCGACACGCCCGTCGGCGCGTAGTCATACCCGCCTGCGGGATTCGTCACGATGAAATCCTTCCCCAGCCACGCCGCCTCCTCGCTCGCCTTCACCGGAAAAAACCACGCAGGCACCGCATCCTCGTAGATGTTCTGCTCCACCAATGGCTCCTCGCACGGCGAAAGCGTGAACCCCCGCGCCGCCTCCAGCTTCACGTGATTAAAGCTCGCCGGAACGCCCCACTCCCGCCCCGCTGACGTCGTCGCGTACGCCCCCGTCTTCTTACCCGCCGGAGCCGCGCCAAACACATCCACCATCAGCCACAGGTCGCTCATATCGAGATTCGGCGACGGAGGAAACGCCTCCCACGGAATCTCCAGGTAAAACTCATATCCCGTCGCGACGTTTTTCTGGTACGCATTCCCCGCCGCATCGTGCTCCGTCTCGCTCTTGCCGTAAACGATGTTCACCCCGCCCTTCGCCAGCCCCGCCGCCTTCGGCTCCAGCCCATCCGGCAAATCCTCTGCAAACAAATCGCCCTCCAGCGTGCGCCACTCCTCCGTCGCGTACGCCTCCACCACATGCGCCGGTCCAAAATTCGTCGACCCGGCCAGCAGCCACTGCCGCGCAAACAGCCGCCTGAACTGCGCCCGGTACCGCACCTGCTCCGCATACCACCGCACACACGCCGCGCCG
The DNA here is from genome assembly GCA_049696575.1 of Acidobacteriaceae bacterium. Classification (GTDB taxonomy): domain Bacteria; phylum Acidobacteriota; class Terriglobia; order Terriglobales; family Acidobacteriaceae; genus Palsa-343. Next base: position 3,313 of record JBAVUB010000041.1, read on the forward strand.
CCCGCCTCCGCGCTCCCGGTCTGCGGATCGGTTTGCCCCTTGCAATCGTCCGCGCTTTTCATCTCGATCTTGCCGAACTGGTTCCCCCACCCTACCAGCGGCATCGTTACCTCCGGCGCTGCCGCCAGCCACACCTCCACATGATCCTTCCCCAGCAACTCCGCCTTCTGCTCCGGCCACACTGGAGCCGCGCCTTCTATGCTTCCCCAGATATGCAACCCGTCCCCATCGCTCCGCACCCACACGTTTCCCTTGGGCGCGCCCGGTGTCTTCGCGATCAGCGTGAAAGTCGATGGCTCTTTGGCATAAGGATTCGTCACGAACCCCTCAGCCGGGCTGCCCCCGCCCGGCCCCGGACCGCCCGCCGGAATCGTCACCACCCCAGCCGCGCCCCTGTTCGTTGACCCGCTGACCTGAGCGCCGCTCGTCTGGCTCCGCGCGACGCCCGCCGCACTTACCATCGCCAGCAAAACCAAACCCGTCCCACGCATGGCCGGGAGTGTAGCACGCGCTTGCGAAACGGGACCCCGCCCGTTCAGAGCCGATTCTTCCAGTACCCCGGCCGCCTGTGCCCGTGGGCGACCGCCAGCACCTGAATCTCCTCTGCGGCGATTCGATAGATCACTGCAACGGGAATCGGCGCAGGACATACTTCCTGGTTCCGTTTCTCCCCGCAGGCCACCGATTCGGCGATTGCCCGATCAGCGCGATTGCCCGATCGACTTCCGCAACAAAACGCGAGGCCGCGTTCTCACTGCGATCCCGATACCATAGGACTGCCGATTTTGATCTCTTCGAGCGCCTCGGGATGAATTTCAAGCCGCTCAGCGGCCATGGAGCGTGGCCGCGATCTGGCGTCGCGCCTCAGCCCACGAAATCGTCCTCACCCGCCCCGCATCCAGCTCCTCGATGCGCCGGGCAATCTCTCGATCCCACTCCGCCTCGGCTGACTCATCCAGGGTCTCATCGAGGCTCTCCAGCAGCGCTCCTGCCAGAGCCGCGCGGGCCTCGCTCGGCAGAGCCAGCGCCTTCTTCAGCACCTCGGATAGTTCCTGCGCCATAACGGTAGTTTAGTCCAGGGGCGAACGGGCACGCCCCCGCGCCCCCGTCATCCACCCCAACCCAGCCCCCGCAAAAACTCCCGATCCCCCGCGCTCAGCTCCGCCCCCGCCAGCAAATCCGGCCGGTTCCGCCACGTCTTTTCGAGAGCCCTCTCCCGCCGCCACTTGCGGATCGCCGCGTGATCCCCCTCCGTCAGCACCGCAGGCACCGCCAGCCCGCCAAACTCCGCAGGCCGCGTGTAGTGGGGATAATCCAGCAGCCCTCCCGCCCCGTGCGTCGCCACCGGCGTCCCACCATCTGCCCCAGCCCCCAAATCCGCCAATCCAAAGCTCTCAAACTCGCTTGACGCCTCGTTCCCCAGCACCCCCGGGAGCAGCCGCGCCGTCGCGTCCACCACAATCGCCGCCGCCAACTCGCCGCCCGAAAGCACATAGTCCCCCACCGAAAGCTCCCGGTCGCACAGCAACTCGTTCACCCGCTCGTCCACCCCCTCATACCGCCCGCACAGCAGTACCACCCGCTCCAGGCCCGCCATCTCCCGCGCCACCGCCTGCGTCAACCGCGCCCCCTGCGCCGACAGCAGGATCACCTGCACCCGCCCGGTATCCCGGTCCCGCTTCCCCCCGACCCCCAGCGATTCCACCGCCTCGGCCAGCGGTTCCGGCTTCAGAACCATCCCCTCCCCGCCTCCAAAGGGCCGGTCGTCCACCGTCCGGTGCCGGTCATGCGCGAATCCCCGCAGATCGTAGGCCTCGACCCCCACCAGACCCCCGGCAATGGCCCGGCGCAGCACCCCATGGGCCAGAATGCTCGTGAAAAACTCCGGAAAAATGGTGATCAGATCGAAGCGCATCGTCTTCCGCCGTCGAACGCACCCCCTTGCCCGCAAATTCCACCAGCGGTGGGGACAAATGCGCCGTCGCCGCATCTCATTGTGTCATGCGCAGCGGCGCGCGCATCCGTGTGCGCGTTGGCAACCGCATACGCTGTTGCTATAATCCGCCGCGCAGGGTTTTGCTGGATTTCTGGCATACTCATACAGCGGTGCAAACTAGAAACGCGGAGCCGGAGGGCGATTCTGATGCGGGACGACTACAGACTTTACGCAAGTGCGGATGGTGAATTCGAACCGGAAGGTGACGACGAGATGGAAGAGATGGAAAGTGGCTTCGGTGAAGACGAGGAGGAAGAAGAAATCTCCACCACAATTTCCTCCGATGACGACGAACTAGGCGACGACGACGAGGGCATGGCTGCCGAGCCTCCGCCTGCTGCTCCTCCGCCGCCCGCAAAGAAGGCAGCGAAACCTGCCCCAAAGAAAGCTGCGACGAAAGCGCCGACCAAAAAAGCAGCCAAAAAGGCCCCCGCAAAAAAAGCTGCGAAAAAGGCCGCGAAAAAGACTGCAAAGAAAGCCGCAAAGAAAGCGCCGGCCAAAAAGGCAAAGAAAAAGGCTGCAAAGAAAGCTGCGAAGAGGTCGAAGAAGAAGTCTCGCCGCTAATTTCGCCGAACACCGGGATCGACAATGAACAAAGGCCGCTGGGCATTCTTGCCCTGCGGCCTTTGTGTCTTGCC